>JAUXHF010000146.1 GCA_030621685.1 Spirochaetota bacterium | reverse complement strand
GGAAGTAGTGGGCATTTTGGGGCCTAACGGAGCCGGCAAAAGCACTACAATTCGCATGATTTGCTCCTACCTAGAGGCGGATTCAGGAGAGATACATGTTGATGGAATTTCTGTAGCCGAGAATCCACGAGCGGTGAAGCAGCTTATTGGATATTTGCCGGAGTCAGCGCCACTCTATGCAGACATGCTTGTTTTCGATTATCTTCGTTTTGTGGCATCGGTTCATGGTTTACGCGGCGGCATGTTTGCTGAGCGGGTAAGCGAACTTTCTAAACTTTGTGGAATACAAGAGGTTATGCATAAAAATATTTTTGCGCTCTCTAAGGGCTATCGCCAGCGTGTGGGCTTAGCCCATGCTCTTATTGGCGACCCCCAGATTCTTATACTAGATGAGCCTAGTTCTGGCTTAGACCCTAACCAAATTATTGAAATTCGAAAACTTATCCGCAAGATTAGCCAGCAGAAAACTATCTTGATATCCTCGCATATACTAAGCGAGGTAGAGGCGACTTGCGACAGGGTGGTTATTTTAAATAAAGGAAAAGTTGTTGGCGATAGTGCTACGTCCTCAATGGCATCGCTTATTGAAGCTAGGCAGAGGATCTCTGTTGTGCTGGCTCTGGAAACTCTGGATGAAGCCGAGGTGGCGGCGAGCCGATTACGCCAAGAGCTTGGCCTTCAAGATTTAAATTTTGAAAAAACATCGGAGGGTTTTGCTTTTGCCATTTACTCTGGTAGCGATGAAGACCTGCGACCTGCTCTTTATAACCTTATTAAAGAAGCTGGCTGGCCATTGCTGGCCTTTCACAAGCAAAGCGAGACACTTGAGGGTGTTTTTCTTGCGCTTGCCACAGGAAAGTAAAAAGCTAAGCAATATTTAATAAGTAAAAAAAGAATAGAAGAAGTGAAAAAGATTATGAGAAGCCTTTTTAGAAGAGTTATGAGGAAGAGACATTTAGGATTACTATGCATTATTTAGGAATTTTTGAAGTATATAAGCGAGAACTAAAAGCGTATTTTTTCTCGCCGATAGCCTATATGACGGCGATAGTATTTTTTTTGGTAGGCGGGGTTTTTTTCTGGCCTACATTTTTCATACAAAATCAAGCGGAGCTTCGTGGTTATTTTAGCGCCTTGCCATGGATACTTACCTTTGTGGTGCCATCGCTTACCATGCGTCTTTTTGCTGAGGAACGGCAAACGGGATCTTTCGAAATTCTGCTTACCCTGCCGCTTACGCAAATAGAGGTTACGCTTGGGAAATTCTTAGCCGTATTCGCTTTTCTTTGTTTTTTGTTACTAAGCATATTCTTGTATGGTTTTAGCGTAGAGCTTGTGGGCAGTCCCGATTGGGGTCCTATAGTTGCGGGCTTTGTGGGCGCTGCTTTTCTAGTAGCTTTTTATGCTGCCATCGGTATTTTTGCCTCTTCGCTTACAAAGAACCAAATAGTGGCCTTTTTGTTAGGGCTGGTAATCAGCATGTTTTTCTTTTTGATTGACAAGTTTTTTATCTTCTTGCCTTCAATACTATCGGGATGGGCTAGCTACATATCCTCCGATTATCATTTTAAAAACATAGCACGCGGGGTTATCGATTCCCGAGACTTGCTGTTCTTCGTGTTTTTCACCGTTTTGTTTCTCCTGCTTACCGTTGTAAGTCTGCAGAAAACAACTCGCTGAAAACAAAACTTTCGTATAGCCACAACCGCCTTTCTTTTTATGAAAGCAGGCATATTCCTGTTTATACGTTCAAATAGTAATCGAAATAAAATAAATAATAAATAATAAATAAAATAAGCGTAAGCGTAATGGATGTGAATGGCATGAACAATAAAGAAGAAGCAGAACAAGATGCTAAAGAAGCAGATGTTCTTGAATCTACAGAAGCGCGCGCTGGCGTGGACAAACTTGGCCCCAGCAAAGCTAAAAATAAGGCTACATGGTTTAGGGTAAGCCAAGACCAGCTAAATGCCATACTGATAGTGGTGATACTGGGGCTTTGCTTTCTTGCCGCAGGAAGATTTCCACTTCGTCTTGATCTTACTGCAGCCAATATCCATACGCTCTCCGATGTGAGCAAGTCCTTAGTTAGCAACTTGCAAAACCCCCTGCGTATTCGAGTGTTCCTCTCGCCTAACCTGCCAGCACCGCTTCATGATTTGGAAACGTCCATCGTTGATATCTTAAGCGAATACAAGGAAGCCGCTAACAAGAATTTTAGCTTTGCACTCTATCCTGTAAATGAGAGCGATGCCGATCTTTCGCCCAATCTGAAGAAAAACCTTGAATTGGCTCAGAGCTATGGGCTAACGCCGCAGCAAATACAGACGATTGAGAAAGACCAAGTAAAACTGGTTAACGCCTACCTTTCCATTGTTGTGGAATACGGAGACTTGATAGAACGAGTGAACGTTTTAAATAGCGTAGAGGCTTTGGAGTATTCGTTTAGCAGTGTTATAGAACGTTTAAGTGAGAAAATAAACAGCTTAGTTGCCTTAAAAGAAAATATTTCAATTACTGTTTTTATGAATAATTCTTTCGTAGAAGCCTCACCGTTTTTTGGAATAAAAGACTTAGAAACGCTGCCGGGCCTTGTTGAAGCAGTTGTTGGGAAAATAAATGAACAGAATTATGACCGCTTAGAATTCAGCCATCGGGAAGCCATTACCGATGGCGAAAAATTGCAGCTGCAAGAAAAAGAAGGCATAGAGATATATCCTTGGGGCGAATTTCAAGTATCTGAGAAAACCTTTGCCGCCGATAGCGGAGTTGCTTTTATACGCATTGTAAGTGGCGATGAAGAACGTTATATAGAACTCCTTCAAGCAGAGCGTGCTTTAAAAATAACGCAACAAGGCCTTGTTCAAGATATTGAGTACCGAGTTATGGGCGCTGAAAGACTTGAATTTCTGCTGGACTCTACGGTAGAAAGTCTTTTGAATCTGAATAGGCCACTGGCTTATCTTAACGAAGCAGATACCTTTGACCTGGGGTTAGATCCCAGTAGAAGCGGCTACGCCGCCTTGCAAGGCGCGGCGGCAGCGCCTCCCGAAGGGACAAGCTTTGCTGCGCTACTGGCAGGGCGTTATAAAGTTGATCCTGTAAACTTTGAAGACTTAGATCCTAGGCGCTACCCATCTTTATTGTTGCTTAGCCCGCAAAGAGAGCTGAGTGACTGGGAGCTTTTTCAAATAGATAGCTACGTTATGGGCGGTGGTTCGCTTATTTTATTTCACGATATGTTTCTTGAGGAAAGCCAAAATTTTCCCGGCCAGCTTAGCGCTGCCCAAGGAATTCCTCGCTGGCAAGCCAACCCCTCTGGCATAGAAAAACTTATAGAACATTATGGCTTGCGTATAGAGCCTGCTATTGTGATGGACAAAAACTCGTATGTTAGCCAAGGGCAAGGCGCTGGCGCGGCGCAGGAACAAAAAATTTACTTTGCCCCGCTTATACAAAACAAGAATATCAACAATTCCATTAGCTACCTTCGTGGTGTTCGTGGCTTTGCTGTTATCGCCGCTTCTCCGCTGACCCTACAAACAGATGTTTTAGAAAAAAACGAGATAGAGACTACGCTGCTCTTTTCTTCTAGTGAGGCCTCATGGAAAACAGATGGCGAGGTAAGTTTAGTGCCTTTTCTCATAGAAGTTCCAAGCGATGAAACAAGCCTTACCTCGTACCCGCTGGCTTACGTGTTAGCAGGCTCGTTTAAGAGTTATTTTGCTGGAAAAGAAATCCCGATAAGAAAAGATCCTAGCCTTGAAAATACTGCCGAGCAAGAAGCTACAGAGGCAGCGCCTAAGCAGGAAAAAGAAATAGCGGAAACCCAAGAAAATCGCCAGAGTTTTGCTGGGAAAACAGGAGGAACTTTTGTAGAGCGCTCGCCGGCATCTACTCGTATTTTTGTAATGGGCACTTCAAAGATGCTAGGGAATAATATCATTGACCAAGCCGGCCGGCAGCCCAATGCTATTTTAGCACAAAATATTGTAGACTACATCAGCGGCGAAGGAAGTTGGGCGCTGATGCGCGCCAAAGGTCAGCGAGTTAACCCCTTAGATATCTTGCGTGGTGATGAAGCCGGAACAGTGTCCTTCTTTCGCCGCCCCACCTTCATAAAAACTTTCAACATTATAGCCTTGCCAATCTTGGCAGCCTTGCTTGGTCTTTGGATGTATTTTTATAGGCTAGGTGTGGCTTCTCGTATTCGTTTGGCTTTTGCTGGCGCTGGTGAACCAAAGCGGTTTTCATCGAGTATAACAAAGGCCGCCACTGAAGAAAATCAGCAGACTGAAAACAAGAATAAAGATGAATCTAGCCAGATTTAAACATTTACTTGGAGAAGAAGTATAGTATTTTTAGCTAGAATTTTATAAAGCAATTTGAAGATGGGCAATCTGGCTTCATCGGTTTTAATAAAGAGTGAGAGTAGAGAATAGAGAATAGAGAATATATTTTTAATTTTCTAATTTGATAGAGAAGAGAACATGCAGGAAAAAAAAATTGAATAAAAAGAAAAAACTTAGCTTTGTTTTAGCTGGAGTATTGCTCTTCCTTAGCTTGCTTTTTTTTGCTACGGGCAAGCGCGGAAAAGTAGAGAAGACTATTTTTATTAAAGCTCTTGATGAAGCGAGCGTAGTTCAGCTAAGCATTGGGCAAGAAGAAGGTGCAGGTGGGCTACCCGAAGCAATAGATTTATATCGCGAGGGCGAAACTTTTAAATTGGGCAAGCAGTTATACGATAGCGATGAAAAAAAGACCGCCGAGCTTTTCGAATTTGCCACAGGAGAATTTGAGCTGGAGTTGATAAGCTCTTCAGGATCGGGATATGCTCGCTACGGACTTAGCAAAGACGAGCTTCGTGAGGTTATCCTTTACGACAAGGCTGGTAGCATCCTTCGCAAGTTCAGCTTAGGAAAGAGTGGCCATCGCAGTCAAAGCAGATTTTTACTTTTGGATGAAGATGAAAACGTTTATCAAAGCTACTCCAAGTTCGGCTCACTTTTTCATGTTGGTTTTGATGAGCTTCGTGATAAATACGTACTCTCTTTTGATAGGACGACTGTAGGCTCTTTGCGGCTTAGCACGAAAGACACCTCGCTTTTCTTAAAGAAAGAAGAAGCAGAAAAACAGAGCGATGAAACACTCCCGCCTGAAATTTCTTGGCTGGATGAGGAAAATCAAGCCTACCAAGCGCTGCCTATCTCGGATATACTCAATACGCTTTCATCGCTGCGCGCTGGTAGTTTTTATTATCCGCCAGAAGACGCTAAGCAAGCAAGCCCTTCAAACGAGGCTAGCAAGATTCGTGATAGCCAAGTAATGAAATTGGAGCTGGAAGCAGAATCTTCGCATACCCTTCTTTTATATGAAGAAGACGAGAAGTCTCGGTATCCGGCAGCTCT
>JAUXHF010000384.1 GCA_030621685.1 Spirochaetota bacterium | reverse complement strand
CTTATCGTTTGAAACAAAAGTGGAAGAGGGGTTTTTTTCTCAAGTGTATCAGCCTTTTTTCAGTGCCAGCAGTATTCTTACTTCGGTGTTCATGAATGTTCCTTTTATGGCTTTGTATAAATATGCTTACTTTCGCTTCTTCTTGCAAGATACCGTTCAGCCGCTTAATTTAAAGAGCTCTAAGGTGTCGTTTTATCCAAATAATTATATACCGGTGCATAAAGAATATGTAAAACGAGTTATTGCTAAAGAAGGCGATACGGTAGAACTTAGAAATAAGCGTGTGTATATTAACGGGGAGGCGTTGCCGCTAAGCCGCTCTGGCGTTGACCCTGGCTCCGCGGGAGATGGCTATTATCTTTTCAGCGAGGGGCTTCCTGAATCGAAGAAAAAAACCGATGGCGCTGACATGTTTCGGCATCCTGTGAGGCTTTCAGCCTCACAGATAGAGGTAGCTGCTGGCTTGCAAAAGGGTTGGCCCTATAGTCCTCAATCTATGTATGCGGCTCAATTTCGTGACACGTTTGGCCCGGTAACGGTGCCCAGCGATCATTTTTTTGTGATGGGCGATAATCGCGATGAATCTTTGGATTCTCGATATATTGGTTTTGTGCCGAATTGGGAGGTTACGGGAACGCCTATGTTTGTTTTTCTGCCGCTGGCACGCGCCGGACTTGTTCGCTAAGCCGCTTGTGCTTGGCTTGGCTAAATGTGTATCTACATGATGCATTTTTTCCCCCGAGCCTGCCTGCCTGTTGTAAATGCTTGCAGGTAAAGCGCCGTTAGGTGTTAGGCGAAAAGCCTTATTTCAGCAAAGAGCCGACCTCTTCGGAGCTAAGCCGCTTGGCTAAATGTGTGTAGTTACGCAGCTTTTTTCCGGTTAGCCGCTGCTGCAAATCGCTCCAGATATAGCCGCTGCTTGAAAGAGATGGCGTATTTGTTTCAGTCTCGGATAATATATATGAGGCATGTTGTGCGTAGAAAGGCATAATGGGAGCAAGCGTGATTACAATAATACGAAAAACTTCAATGGCAGCA
>JAUXHF010000235.1 GCA_030621685.1 Spirochaetota bacterium | reverse complement strand
ACGCTTTTCCAAAAACCGATACCTCAGAAAACTTTTACCTTTCCTGTAGATATTCCCAAAGAGAAAAGTTTTTTTCAACAATTCTTGCTAGAAGAAAGAAAATATCTTGTGCTGGCGCCGTGTGCTTCTGAGGCTTCAAGAGTTTGGGCCGGAGAAAACTTTGCTAAACTAGCTTTAGAACTAGCTAGAAAATACAAAGTGACGGTAGTGTGGCTGGGCATGGAAAATGAATACGACTATATTTCAAAAATAAGCGAGCAAAATGGATTGAATCTTGCTGGTAGATTAAATTGGCAAGAAGTGATAGCCATCTTGTCTCAAACTCGTTTTTTTGTGGGAAACGACTCTGGGCTTGCCCATCTTGCTGCGATGTTTGTGCCTAGCTTTGTTATCTGCGGCCCCTCTAACGTTAGCTTAGCTTCTCCCTTAGGCAAGCATGTACATATGATTTTTGATGAGAAAACCCTGCCTAGCCATTGGCGCAAAAAAAAACGTTATGCGAAACAGTTAGATATTAATAATCTTTCGGTAGATCGCATTTTGCATGTTATCCATCGTGGGCTGGCTGCCCCTATTAGAAATTTAAAAAAGATCAAAGACAAGCAAATGGCAAAATTCCCAGCTAAGGAATGATGCATTCAAGAGCAAAATACTATGAAAATACTATGAAAATACTATGAAAATAGTATGCTTATTTTGCAAAAAAACTTAACATGAATAAGCGTAAGCCAAGATAAATTTTTTGTATTTCACTATAAATATAATTATATAACTATAATTTAACAATGTTTATAGCCATGCAGTATAGTGAAAAGAGAAGTTTACAAACTTTAGAGTATACTATAAGAGCAAGAGCAGAGAAAACATTAGAAACAAGGATTTTTTAGGAATAAGATATGTACGTAAATATACAAGGAAGACATCTTTCAATTACCCCGGCGCTTAACAATTATGTGAAGGAAAAGCTAAAAAAAATAAAATATTACTTTGATCACATTATCTATGTTCATGTTGTTTTGCATCGTGAACACGAGAGCTTTATAGCAGAAGGCACGATAACAGCAGAATATCATCATTTCCATAACCGAATAGCAAGTGGTGATATGTATCATTCTATTAATACGCTGATGGAAAAACTGGAGCGGCAAATTAGGCGCTACAAAGAGCATGTTATCGGAAAAAAACGGCATGTTGAACGAAAGGAAGCGCAGCTTATTCACAGCGATGAACTTCATGAAACAAAGCGGAATTCGAAGGTGGAAATTAAAGAGGTCCCTATTCTCTCGAAACCTATGGATGACTTAGAAGCTATTTTGCAGTTTATGCTTACGCCGAATATGGGGGCCATGGCTTTTCTCGATTCTAGTAAAGATACGCATCCAAGTTATCTCATCTTAGATGACGAGAAAGCTAAGCAATTTTCTCTGATTCGCCATGATCGTTATTGGGAGCGGCTAGAGGTGCTACTTAATCATGGGAGTGGTGAAGGGAGTGCTTTAGAGAGCAAGCTTGAATATGTATCAGTAGAATCTCTTAAGCCATCCTTAGAATCGATAGAGGATGCGATAGATTTCTTATCGCATAACAAAGACATGTATCGATTTTTCACCTCTGTTCGAACCTTAACAGAGATGCTTTTATATCGAAGCACAAAGCAGAAAGAAAAATATTCTCTTTTGTGTAAGTTATTGTAGTCAGGGTTAGAGAAGAGATAGCTTGCAATGGAACTGAACAAGGTGTTTGTTCACCATCTTGTGAAATTTAGCAAGCAGCCTAAGCCTTCGGGCTTTCCGCTAGAGGTTCTTACTACGAGGCATAATCTAGACAGCCCCATTGTGCAAAATGAAGTGAACAGGCCGGGTATGAGCTTGTTTGGGTTCTATGATTTTTTTGCCCATGAAAGAGTGCAGATTTTTGGGCGCGGCGAAGCGGCGTTTTTGAAAAAGGTCATCGATAAGAAAGAGCATGAGATTTTACAAAAGTTTTTTTCGTATAAAATACCGGCTATATTTTTCTCGCATGGGCATAAGCCAGATAGTATTTTTTTAGATACGGCCGAAAGCAAGCAAGTACCAGTTTTTGTTACGTCTTTGCCAACGGCAAAACTCACTAGTAAAATCTACGATTTCTTCGACCAGAGTATTTTCATCAAAGAAGTAATCCATGGGGTTATGATGGAAGTGTACGGTAGTGGTGTTCTTATAAAAGGGCCTACTGGCATAGGCAAGAGCGAATGTGCCTTAGAGCTTATTGAGCGCGGGCATAGATTCATTGCCGATGATATTGTCAATATTAAGAAACTTAAAAACAATACATTGCTTGCCTATCCATCCTCGTTGCTTTCAAAGAATATGGAAATAAAGGGCATTGGAGTTATCGACATTTCTCAGCTTTTTGGTGTGCGTTCTGTGTTGAGTGATAAGGGCATCGATTTTATCATCAACTTAGAAGAATTCCAAAGTGAAAAAGAATACGATCTTACGGGCATGGAAGAACATAAGAGTACCTTTTTAGAAATAGATGTGCCTGTGGTCCTTATACCTGTTCGCCAGGGAAGCAATCTGCCTATTCTTATTGAAACGGCTACGATGAATGAACGTCTGAAGCAAAGCGGCCATCATGCGGCTAAGGAATTCAATCGCAGGCTTATGAACAGAGTGGCTGGAAATCGCCGAAAAGAAAATGATGGAACAGCCATCCTTTAAGGTTTAGAAAACTTGTAGCTTTATACTATGAAAGAAAAGACTAAAGACACATCAGAAGAGTTTGTAGTTGAGCTTGTGGTTCAAGCTGAAAATGGCATTCATCTTGGTCCTGCGGCGTTACTCTCGAAATATGCTCAGAAGCGTAAAGACTTGAATATTTTCTTTCGCAGAGAAAATAACAAGGTGCCGGCAGCCTCGGTTATGAGTATTTTAACCTTAGAGCTAACCAAAGGGGCGGCCATAGAAGTTATTTTTTCTAAAAAAGATGAAGCGGGCTTATGTTATATTCGCTCTGTTCTAAACGGAGAAAAAGAACAGTAATTTTAAGTATTATCCTGCTTATTCCTGCTAGGGCAGCACAGAGGCATGGTTTTCTCTTTTTTTTCTTTAGGATAATCTGAAATGTACTCTAGAGACAAATAATAGCGTTTGTAAGGTTTTTTTTGTAGCTGTCTTTAAATTTCTTTAGCTTAGTATAGGTATAGGCTGTAGCTATGGCTAGTTTGTATGTGCATATTCCTTTTTGTCGTAAGGCCTGTTCTTACTGTGATTTTTATTTCTCGCTAAACCGGGATAAGT
>JAUXHF010000356.1 GCA_030621685.1 Spirochaetota bacterium | reverse complement strand
GGCTAAGATATATACCCAGCAAAATACGCAGCAAAGCCTTGTTCACGTTGAAGCGAAAGCGGCAGCCCTGCAAAGTTTGAAAACGAGAAATGCAGAGGATGCAGAGGCTAGCCAGTTTCTGAAATATGAAAAAAAACAGGCCCTTGAAGAAGCTGCCCTAACTCTTTTTTTCTCTTGGCCAGTAAAAAAAAAGAACGCCGAGATACGCTCAAGCCAAGCCCTTAAGCAAAAATCTTTATTTAAGGGCATTTATTTTGCATCGAAACAAAGAAGCCTGCCTGTTTATGCTAGCGAGAAAGGTGAGCTTATTTTTTTTGGTGAACTTCGAGGCTTGGGCAAAACTATGTTAGTAAAACATAAAAACAATTTCTTTTCTTTGTATGCGGGAGTAACGGCATCGCATCTGGAGTTAGGCGAAACCGTGCAGAGGCGGATGCTCATAGCTCGTAGCAGCCGTATGCTGTTTTTCTCGATGTTTTATAAAGGCCTGCCTATGGATGTAAAAGATATGAAGAATCTGATATCTGTACAGCGAGCTAGGCTCTAAACAAAACAAGAATTTTTTCTGCTTCGCAGAAAGTGCCTCTTTCAAGAGTAAGGTCAGGCCCAAGCTTAAAAATGATGAAACAGAAATTTTAAAACCATGAAACTAGAAGAAGCCTTAGAACTGTTTAGAGATCATCTTCTTTTCAAGCAGATGCTAACAAGACAAACAGCCGAGGCCTATCTTGCCGATGTATCAGAATTTAAAGACTACTATGCTAAGCAACAAGGTGAGGTGGATGTAGAGGCAGGAAAACTTTCGTATAAAGACATCAGCAATTTTTTAGCAGAGCGCAGTGAGGCTGGTATTTCAGCGCGCTCTCGTGCGCGCAAAACCTCGGCTTTTAGGAGCTTCCTATCATTTTTGCTTCAGCAAAAAATCTTAGCGGATAACTTTTTAGGTTTATTACAAAGCCCCAAGGCTAGCTTGAAGCTGCCAGAGTTTCTTAGCGAGGAAGAAGTGATGCAAATCTTTGATAGCCTGAAAAAAAACCAAGCTAAAAAAACTGATGCTAAAGGAGAGCGGGACTATCTGCTTTTTCAATACCTGTATGTTTTAGGGCTACGCATCAGCGAGCTAGCTATGCTGAAGGTAGAAGATGTAGATCTTTTTGAGGGCTTTGTGCGCGTTTTTGGTAAAGGCTCTAAGCAGCGATTATTACCGCTTTCTGGCAAGTTACTACGGGCGAGTAAAGAGTATTTAGCTAAGCATGGGGCAAGGTCATCTCTGGCGCTAGTGGCTTTCGGGCTAGGGGGCGGGGGAGCTAAAGATTCGCATAGAATTATGTTTCCGGCTAATCGGGGAAAAGCCTTTTCTCGAGCAG
>JAUXHF010000263.1 GCA_030621685.1 Spirochaetota bacterium | reverse complement strand
GCGAAGCCTATCCCGTAATAAACCCCCCTTACATGAGCTTAAGTGGCCTAGAACGATTTATAAAAGTGCGTAATATACACTAAGTAATATACACTAAGTAATACGCAAAATTCTTAGGTCTTAAGTCTTTTTCGGCGGCGGTTTTGCCGATGGGAAATAATTTTATATTCCTGTTTAACCCCGCCCGCCAAGCAGGTTTTTAGAAAGCTAATCAGCAAAATCCTCAAATCTTAAGTCTTCTTCGGCGGCGGTTTTGCCGATGGGAAAAGAATGTTGTTCAAAATAAGCCTGTAGCCCGGCGAGTTTTTATAAAACTCTAAATTTGGCTCTTTATCACCAACATAATGCTGTTTGTCTTCAGGATCATGCCCCCCATAAAATGTGAAATTACCTTTCCCATATTTTCCAGTGATATAACGCGCCGACTCGTTAATCGTATCGGCAAGAACAGTAACGCCGTCTTTAAGATTATCACGCGAAAAACTTGTTGTCTGCCCATAAAAACCCGATATTCTGTTTCTATGGTTTTGCGTAAGTAAAGTGGGTACAGGATCTAATTTCGCAGAAAACTCGAAGAGAATAAAATCACTCACCTCTTTGCGGCGCGGTGGGTTGTTTACCTGATTGAAATCTATGCTCGAGAAACTATTAATATAAGCTGACTTCTCAAGGCTGAAGTTTTCAAAAGCAAAAGTCTTCGTGAAATCTAAACGCTGCAAAGCCTTAGGGTCCATCGGGCTAGCATCTAACTCTTGGGGTACAATGTCTATCTTGCCTGCCGCTAAAGCAATGTCTATGGTCTCGGTGGCCGTGCACATGGCAAAGAGAAACAAGCCATCTTTATCCACAGAATCTCGAATAGCAAGGGCTACGGCTTTCTTATGCACACTGACGCTTTGAAAGCCGGCCTTCTCGGCTTCGCTCTCGAAAGAGGCTTTTGATTGCTTAAACCAAACATGATTTCGATAGCTAGCCCAGAATTTGCTGTACTGCCCCGTAAAGTCCTCATGATGGAGATGCAGCCAATCGTACTTTTTCAGATCTCCCGCTAAAACTTCTCTATCATATATCGTATCGTAGGGTATTCCGGCATAGTTTAAGACTAAGGTAACAGCATCGGCCCAAGGGCTTGCATTGGGCGGGGTGTAAACAGCAATTTTCGGAGCTTTCTCAATTTTAATATCTGCCATATTCGAAAGCAAGATTTCCCTTTTTATAACAGCAAATTGTGCTAACGATATTGTCTCGAAATCCACCTCTGCTTCTGCGGCAAACAAACGCATGTTCGCCAAAAGTGGAAACAGAAAACTCCCCCCTCGATAGCCCAATAACCACTTACCCTCTATGCCCGCATGAAGCCCCTTGTAGGCTATTCCATAGGCCTTTAAATGATTACTTTGTTTTTCATCCATATAAATAAGCATGAATTTACTAGATGACTGCGCCAAAAGTTTAGCGCTCACCGCAGCAAGCCCGAAGCCTTGCAAGGTTAAGGCTGGCAAGCCGCCCAAGAACGCTTTTGTAGCTTGCTTTAAAAATCTCCGCCTCGTGCTGTTTTTAGGGCTAACGCTAAGATCTGGGGCTTTTTTTTTCATTTTATTTTTTTATGCTTTTTAGCAAAGCCTTATATTAAGTCTGTCTTTCTCTTTTTCTATTTTTTAGCTACTTACTTTTTAGCTACTTATTTAATTCTAAGCTAGGTGCTTCGTTAATCAAAGAATCTAGCCAACGTAAAATAGCTTCTGTAAAAGCTAGCAAGCCTGACTTGTACGCCTAACTTGTTTAAAAGTCTACAGCATATTTTGCTTTTTCCTTGTTATATTTAATGATATGTACTGCCTAGCTAAAATTTTCATACTTTACTCATTCATATTTTATTCAATATTCCGCTAGGCTAGACCTTTACAGCTCAATTAGCTAGGTTTTTTAGTAATGATGAATTTAAGAAGGCTGAAACATTTTTTATTTTTAGCTTTTGCTTAAACGTAATTTCTACTCTCTTTTTCTGCTAGCTGCTTCTCTACTGTTATAATTATTACGAACATATTTTATGTTTCTGCTTATGTTTTTGCTGGCTTGCCTGAACAAAAACTTAAACCAATTCAAAAACTTAAACCAATTTCCTCACTTGTTTTCTCATTGATAGTAATTCAGAGCAAAAATTTGTATATCAAGTAAAAATTTGTATATCAAGTAATACGTTTCAAGAGGCTTCTGTAAGTAAAATTTTTACAGAACTTTTTATAGAAAACACCTCAGCAACAAGCGTAACAAACGCAACAAACACTGTACTGGCTATGAAAATAATAACATTAGCTTTGCCTAGTTATGCCTACCGTTATTAGCCAAATATTATCTAAATATTAGCTAAATATTAACTAAATATTAGCTAAACACACATTACTATAAAAAAATAAGGTATTATTAGCTTATTGCTCGCTTTAATAGCTCTTACACGCTCTAGCACAGGCTCTAGCTATTTTTAATGCAAGAAAAGAAAGTAAAAACTTGGATGTTTTGCTTATAGCCTTAGCTCGTTGCTCGTTGCTGTTTAAGGAAAAGAAGTATAACAAGTAGAAAAGC
>JAUXHF010000269.1 GCA_030621685.1 Spirochaetota bacterium | reverse complement strand
ACACGGTAGTGGTACTCCAGCTAGGTAACAGCTCCTTAGCTTTAGTGCAGCAATTGCAATATTACCAAGCGGCTATATTTTCTCTTTTGTTACAAAAACTAGGAAATTCGAATTTTCCTATTTTACTGCGCATCAGGCTAAAAGAAATTGTTAGGGAGAGCGAAGGAAAAAATATTGGGAAAAGGCAGCTAGCCACCGTTCTTTCCAGCCTCTTAGGCCCGCTTTTCTTGGATGGGCTGATAAATGGTATTTGGCTTGAAAGTGAGGGCTTAGAGAGTAGGACGTATGAGCATGTTTCTAGCATAATTTTTTCAGTGTTTCAGGCTAGCCGACGTAGAATAGTTAAGCCAGATTACATCTCTTGTCCTTCTTGTGGAAGAACCTTATTCGATTTGCAAGAAGTAACAAAAAAGATAAAATTGCGCACCGAGCATCTGAAAGGTGTTAAAATTGCAGTAATGGGCTGCATTGTGAATGGCCCCGGTGAAATGGCTGATGCCGATTTTGGCTATGTTGGCTCGGCTATCGGGAAAATTACCTTGTATAAGGGGAAAAATGTCGTGAAAACAAATGTGCCATCTGCCGATGCCGTTGATGCCTTGGTAGCCCTCATTAAAGATGAGGGACAGTGGCTTGAACGAACTAAAAATAAGAGCGAGAAAAAAGTAGCCTTGAAAGCTACAAACTAAAAACTACAAACTAGGCAGAGTGATTTTATTTTAGACAAAATGAATTTCTATTTTAGCCATTTGAATTTGGATTATAATTTGTTTAGTTTAGTTGCTATGCTAGCTATTGCATTGAATAACGAAGAGGGAATGTATGAATAATATAGAGCGATCTGTTTTTGCTGAATCTGTAAAAGCGTATAATGCTAAAGAGTACAGGAAGGCAGCCAGCCTTTTTTATGAGCTTTGGAAGCATAACTCAGATTCTTCTTCGGCGGCGTATTTTGGCGGCAATAGTTTTTATCGTTTAGGAGAATTTCCGATGGCTGAAGAGTTTTTCAAAAAAGCTATTTCTTTAAAGAAGAATTTCTATCATGCCATGTATGCTCACATTTTCATTGCCAACATAGCCATAAAAAATAAAAATTTTGCGAAAGCTAAGCAGTATTTGAAAGCTCCTATTAGCAATAATTTTGAAAGTCATATTCCGCACATGTTTTTAGGTTACATAGCCAATCAAGAGAGCGATTATGCCTTAGCAGAAAAATATTTCAAACAATCCTTAGAGAAAGATCCGGAAAATGCATCTATCCATAATAATCTTGGGTTTAATTATTTAGAGTGGAATAAGAATTTAGATGCAGCAGAAAAGCATGTAAGCTTCGCGCTAAGCAAAAACAAAAGCAATCCTTTGTATTTACACAGTTACGGATTCTTGTTTTTTGTTAAAAAAAACTTTAAGCAAGCGCTGGTCTTATTTAAAAAAGCCTTTCAGATATTGCCGAGCAGAACAATAGAGCAGGATTTACAACGTGCTAAAAAATTTCTTCAGCGCTAAGGCTGGTTTCTTTTAGAGTATATGATACGATCGATTTTTGTAGGAATTTGTGCCATAGCTGTTATAGTAGGCTCTTATTATTTTTATAGCTCTATAAAAAACAGCGTAAGCCAAGAAAGCGATCTGCTACGTTCAGAAAAGGAAATTATCTCGTTAGAAAAAGCCGTAGCAAACTATAAGGATGTTTTTTTAGAAGCCACGGCAGCTCTTGCCGGAGAGTATGATGCTCTGTTGTATTTGGGCATTCAGCTTGCAGAAAATGGAGGCTTTAGCGAATGTGTTAACCAGCTTAAGCAAGCCTATGCTCTGCGCGCCGATGATGTTATGCTCTACTACTATTTGGGCCTGTGTTATACAAACCTAGCACGCACAGCGCTTGAATCGGATGCCCGCTTAGAGCATGCACAGAAGGCCGAGCAGAGTTTTAAGGTGGGCTTAGCGCTGGAAGAAGATAACGAGCTTTTGAATTATGGCCTAGGTATTCTTTATGGCTTTGTTCTTAAAGATACTAAGGAGGCGCAGCGCTACTTGCAGCGTTCTTATGAAAAAGAACCTTATGATGTTAACGTTATCTTTGCGCTAGCCAATATTAGTTTCCAGCAAGATAATCACCAGCTCTCCCGCCATTATTACCGAGAGATTATGGACAAAACGCTTAAGAACAGCGCACAGTGGGAAAAAGCTGAAGAAAACCTTAGAAAACTTGGAAGCCGTTAATAAAGCCTCAATGCATTCAGTTTTTCCAATGTCAGATACACTCAAACAGAGCCGAGCTAAAAGCGAAAGCGAAAGCGATGGTCTGCCTAAGCAGTCTCTTCTGGCTGGAGAAAAGCTTTCAGTTTTAGCTTTAAGTTTAAGTAAAGCTCTTTCCCCGGGAAAGATTTTTAAGGCCGCTACCAGGCTAGGCTCTTTC
>JAUXHF010000348.1 GCA_030621685.1 Spirochaetota bacterium | reverse complement strand
ATTTCTAAAAAAACACGCCCGGAAGGATTCGAACCCACGACCCTCTGATCCGAAGTCAGATGCTCTATCCAGCTGAGCTACGAGCGCATAGAAAATTGTAAAGAACAGTATACTCTTTTTCTGGTGTTTTTGCAAATAAGTGTTCTAAAAAATCAAAAATTTTTAGCTGTAGTATTTCTATTTCTAATCTTAGCGTTTGTATTTTTCGATTTTCAAAAGATGGTCTTCATAATTTAGGCTGAAGTCATGACCTAAGCTTTGGTCTCCTTTTTTTTTGGCAACAAAAAACAAATATTGGCTTTCCTCAGGATGCAGGGCCGCCAAAAGAGAGCTTTTGGTAGGCGAGGTAATAGGTCCTAAAGGCAACCCGCGATAGTAATAGGTATTAAACCTAGATTTTAGGCCAAAATGACGTTTTTGAATATTCACTTGCCCTTGCTCTGTAAGGCTATCGGCATAAAGGCCTAGCACTTTTAGGGCATAAATGATAGTAGGGTCGTAGCGCAGCTTCATACGCTGTTTAAGACGGTTAAATACGACAGAGGCTATGCGTGCTTTCTCGTCTGTTTTGGCGGTCTCTTTCTCGACAAGAGAGGCTATGGTGAGGTAAGAAACCCACTTGGAAGCAGGAACATCATTTTGCTGAAAAATCGGCAAAAGCTTTGCTTGAAAGTTTTTCAAGCCTAAAGCAAGTATATCCTCATGTGGCCGGCTTAGCCGCAGCCTGTAGGTATCAGGATAGACAAAACCCTCTATGCTCACCAAAGCTGTAGAATCTCCTATGTTTATAGCGCGGCGAATTTCTTTTAATGCTTTTGGCGATGTTGCATACGTAATGAACATGCCTTTTTCTTGTATGAGCTTTTGGCTAAACAATTTCGTATCAATATCAAAAATATCGTAGCCTTCAGGAATAGTGAAAGTTATATGAGCTTCTTGCCCCGCTTTTAGGGCCTTAAGAATCTGTAAGCTACTTTCTTTGTTAGAGAAAGTGTAAACCCCGCTTTTAATGGCATGTTCATAGCCACCAAGTTTAGCTAAAAGTTGAGCGAAGAGCCTGCTTTTAATGACGCCATCACTTTCCATGCGCCTTAGATTGGCTTTTAGCCCGTAAGCTATCCAGTTTTTTGAGTCGGCTGTTTGCTGGTCTAACCTAAGCCTGCTAGCCCCGAAACGATAGGTGTTTTTTTTTAAATGCGTAAGCCTAAAAGCTGAATTTTCACCAGAGTATCCGCCATTATAGTAGACGAAAGCTAGCCCAAGCCCCAGTATGACAAATATGCCAAATAAAATGCCGGCAAAAATAAATTTGTAAGGGCTAGCGTACACTGCTTTTTCTAGTAGAACGTTGATGTATCAAAAAAAGCTAGGAACTAATTATTAATTATTAGTTATTAATTATGCTTAACCTTTAATTAGCCGTATTTTGAGCGTC
>JAUXHF010000206.1 GCA_030621685.1 Spirochaetota bacterium | reverse complement strand
TGCTAGGAAAAATAAAGAGAAGAATCTTTTTCTGGTATGGCTTATGTTTATTGCTAGGCTAGCTTTTAAAAAGTAAGCGAGGCTTAGCTGGGAAGATGTATTTTTTTTCATGCAGGGGCGGTGCTTGGGAAAGGTTTTAAATAGGCGCTTATATGCTGTATAAAGCATTAAGATAATTTGGTGTATCAAGAAGATAGCTTGGTGCAATCAAGAAATTACTTTAGCTTAGCTAGGAAATTTGATGAAGGAAAATCTGTCTTTAGTTTTTCTTGGAAGCGAAGGCCATCCTGCTTTTTGTTGAGTTTTTTAGCACTAAGAGCAGCAGCATAATACAAATACTCTTGAAACAAGGGGTTATTTGCAAATTTGTCTTCTAAGAAATACTGCAATGAAAGCTGGTAGAGTTCTTTGTACTGTTGCGTGGCTAGGAGCTTGTTCATAAGTTCATGGCTAAGCGAGGTTGAAATTGGCCAGAGACTCTGGGCATATTGCAAATATTCTATGGCTGCGGGCAGCTTATTTTCTTCGATGTAAATTCGAAGGACACGTTCAGCGCCCTCAGCCTTTACTTCAGGCGAGCGATACAGGAGTATTTTCTTTTTTATGGCTTCAGCATCAAGGCCTTCAAAGGGGCTTTCTGTTTGATAGAGGAGGATTTTCTCGAGGTTTTCCTCTGCCTTCTGGGCTAGGTCTTGAATGAGTTCTTGTTCTTTGGGATAGGTTTGGCTGACCTTGTTTTGCGTAGTTACAACTTTACGAAAGTAGGTTTGGGCTTGGCGGAGGTTTCCGCGATCACCTTCTAAAATGGCTAGCTCAAAAAGCGCTTCTAAGTAACGCAGGGTTAAGCTGTTATTTTGTTCAGCAGTTCGTATGCTTTTCAAAAAATATCTACTGGCTTGTTCTTGGTTTTCAGGCTTGTTTCCTTGGATGCTGGCATAGGCAGAGGCAGAACGAAAATAGGCATTGATAGCTGTTATCACGTTTTTGGGCGCAGTGCTAAGCGATAAATTTGCTACTTCGGCAAACACTCTAGCAGCATTGCTAAAGTCTTTTTTTTTCAGAAAAGTATCGGCGGTAAGCAAGTAGCCTTCTTGAAGAAAGGTGCTTGTTGGGAAAAGAGCTAACAACTTGCCAAGATAATAATAAGCCTCCCGAGGAATTCCTTTTTTGGCATTTAACACAATTCGCTCAAAGTAAGCTTTTTCTAAAACCTCTGAACTCGGCGGGTTTTCAGTATCGTTTTCTTTATTAATAATTTCCAAATAGTAACTAAACGATAGATTAAAATTATTCTCATCTGAAGCGGTTTTTGCTAATAAAAGAAGCGCTTTGTAATAAACATCACCTGCCTTACTGGGGATTTCTTTAAGCACTTGTAGGGCAGAGCTAGGCTGGTCATTTTTTAGATACGTTCTGGCTAGAACAAAACGAAGATTGTTAGCTTCTGCAAAATTGCCATAGACCAATGCCCGAGTGTATAACTGGCTAGCCATGGCATAGTCATTTTTAATGAAGTCATAAATTTTTGCCATACCTAAGAGCGTTTGGAAGAGACGTTTTTGAAATTTAGTATGAGCATCTGCTGTTTCAGGGCTAAGCAGGTTGTCGTCAAGATTGCTTAGGCTTGCCGCATGTTCTGTTTGCTTGGGCCGGGCCAAAAGCTGCTTAGCCAAATTGGCGGTTTGCTGGTAAGTGGCCAAGGCCTTGTCAAAGTCTTTGTTGATTCGCTGTATTTCTGCTAAATAAAAAAAAGCATCAAGGCGAAGTTCATGCCAGAGGCTAAGCGGCTTTCCCTGCATGGTTTTTTCTTGTGAAAGCACGATGTTTGCCGCATAACGTTTCATGGCTTCAGAATATTTTTTTTGCTGCAAATATATAAAAGCAATGAGATCTTCAAGATAGGCTTGCTCTAAGGTGTAGGTTTTTCCCGTTAGCGCAGAGGTAGATGTAGAGGCCAGCTTACCTTCAATTTTTTTAGCTAAATTTAAAGCTTCAGGATACCGATTAAGTTCGGTGAGCGTCTCGACAGCGGCTAATCCGCCTTGGTCATCAAGGCCGGTTTCATAGCTTTTTAAAAAATATATTTGGCTAAGCTCTTTCCAATCACCCCGGTAGAGTAGGGCTGCTGTTTTTTTGTAGAGGGCGCTTTTTTCTTGGCTTGAGGGAGCATAGTTTTTATAGCGAGCAAGCAGGCTTCTAATTTTTTTTTCTAAATAATCTGGTTTTATTTCTGGGAACTCACCTCGTTCTTGAGAACTCAGAAGCTCTATTTTTTTTTCTAAAGCAAACTTGAAATCAGCATTGTTTGAAGCTGAGGCTAAAATAGCCTCGGCTAGAGTGTGCATGCCGTCTCTATCGTTTTGTTGTTGGTACAGCCCGTAGGCAAGAATACGAAATTTGTTATGCTCAGCTTCAAAAAGAGGATTGGTAATAATGTCAAGTAGGGTTTTCAGCGCTAAAATATTCTGTCCTACTTTCTCATAAGATTTTGCAAGATAAAAGGAAGCCTCAAGGTAGTAAGGGTTTTGCCCAGCTCTCAAGGTTTCTTTTTGTAAATAATTCTTATATCGCGCTATGGCCTTGGCAAATTCTCCTTTTAAATACGAGAGATGGCTTTCTAAGAAACGTAGCTCATCCAGCTCATCCTTATTTTCGCTGCTGGCTAAACTTCCTTTCAAAAGCTGCTCGGCCTTGGTGTAGCGCTTTGTCTCTACATACAAGCGTAGCAAGCTAAGTCGTATTTCTCTTGGTTCATAAAAACTAAGCGTTGAGAAATTACTGTTTAAATAGATGGCTTCATATAAGGCAAGAGCTTCTTTTTTTCTTTCAAGTTTGAAGAGAACAGCGGCCTTGCTTGGCTGTAACTCGAGTAAGGCCTTTTGCAAAGCAATAGCATTTTTACTTTTTGGGGGGAAAACGGCCTGCTTTGTTTCTAGCCATTCAATGTACGTTTCAAGGAAAGCTATTGCCTCGGTTGCTTTTTCACGAGCAGGAGTATTGGCATGAGTCTCATTGGTCTTTATTTCTGTAGTGAAAATAAGCAATCGAAGAAAGGCTTGAATGTGGTTACTGAAGGTTTGTTTCCGTGATTCCACTTTCTTTTTAAAGGCTAGAAGTTCTTCTTCGGCTATTTGGATGGCTAGCTGATTCTTTGCTTGTTCTTTTAAGATGAAAGCTTTGAAGTAGGCGGCGGCTAATCTATAGTTGCCATTTGGGTACTTGTTCAGATATTCGCTAAATCGGCGTTCGGCCTTGTTTTCTTCTTTGGCAAAAAACAAGCTTAGGGCTAGTCGATAGTAGGACTTCTCAATTTCTTTAGCTTGGCTTTGGCGGCCCTGCGTGGCTAGGGTTTTTCGATAATACTCTGCCGAAAAATTATAGAGTTTTTCTTGAAAAGCTTTCTCTGCTAAGCGAAAGTTAGCATGAAGTGGGCTAAGCAGCAACAGGCAGCAAAGCCCGAAGAATAAAGAAGAGCGGAAGTTTTTTCGGGTGGCTTCTTGAAATCTATGGCGGATGGCATAGGAGTTTTTTATTTTTTTTTCTGTTTTTTTCATGGCTTAAGAGTTTCAACACTTAGGTTTTTGCTACTTTTAATATTCATTATGAAGCGGATACGGGAGTTCCCTCTGAAATAATTTCTGCCTCACTGTGAGCAAACATGCTGGTTTTTGGCTTGTCATCCCAGTAAATTTTTTGCTACTTTTAATATTCATTATGAAGCGGATATGGGAGTTCCTTCTGAAATAATTTCTGCCTCACTGTGAGTAAACATGCTATTTTTGGCATGGCATCCAGTGAATTTTTTGCTACTTTTAATATTCATTATGAAGCGGATATGGGAGTTCCC
>JAUXHF010000112.1 GCA_030621685.1 Spirochaetota bacterium | reverse complement strand
AGTATTTTTAAACATCATTAGAAGTACGTTTATATTACAAGCTGGCTGAATTCTAAGGAATTCAGCCAGCTTGCATGTTCATACTCATCGTTTTTGAGAAAATCGTTTTGCAGAATTTTAGCTAACCAATTCCTAAATGCTTTCTTAAGTAAAAAGGTCTTAGCTTAAGAGAATGTGGAGGCAGACAGAATATGGATGAAAGCGTAAAAAAAAGTTTAGCTCTCGCCCAAACATGGCAGCGCAGCATACAGGCGAGTAAGGCCAGCGTGCTTCGTGAAGAGCAGAAACTAGCAGCCTTAGTTTATGATAAGCATTCTAAGAATGTGGTAATCTCTCTCATCGATCAAGCCTTCAGGTCAGAAAACGCTACGCGCGTAGTAAATCAGTTTGCTTATCTCTTAAGCAAGCATGGGCTTCCCAGCTCTTTTTCTGGTTTAGAGAAACTGCTTATCCGGCTCTTCAAAATTAGCGGAAAAGTGCTGCCCAAAATTTCGCTTCTAGCCCTACGGCGACATCTTCTTTTTCAAACAAGAAAAGTCATCTTAAACAACAACAAGCAAAGCCTAACAAAACATATAAAGAAACGAGCCAAACAAGGCTTTGTTACGAATTACAACCTTCTGGGCGAACTCGTCTTAGGAGAAATTGAGGCAAGAGAACGGCTGAAAGAATACCTTTTAGCCATGGAAAACCCCGCTATTCACTACATCTCGGTGAAGCTTTCTGGCCTTTATTCACAGATACATCCCCTAGCCTACGCTCACTCAAAGGAAATCTTAAAAGATAGGCTTAGAATACTTTTCACCAAGGCAGTATCTTTAAAGAACAAAGGTACTAAAAATATCGGCCCTTACCATGCAGCAAGCGATACAAGAAACCCCTGCTTTGTAAACCTTGATATGGAGGAATATAAAGATATACGGCTTACCATAGAAACGTTCATGGAAGTTCTTTCAGAGAAGGAATTTAAAGATTATAAAGCGGGCATCGTGCTTCAGGCCTACCTTCCCGATTCGCTCTTTTGGTATAAGAAGCTACTTATTTGGGCAAAGAAACGTGTGCATAACAAAGGGGCCGCCGTTAAGCTTCGTTTGGTAAAAGGAGCAAACTTGGAAATCGAGAAAACTGAGTCAGCTTTACATGGCTGGGAGCTGCCAATTTTCGCATCGAAACAAGAAACCGATGCCAATTATAAAAAATTACTAACCATAGCCCTAAAGCCAAAAAACATTCAGGCCATGAACCTTGGCGTGGCCTCGCATAATCTTTTCGATTTGGCTTATGCCAAGACTCTGGCAGACATGTATGCCGCTACATATTTGAAAAACAAAAACTCTGCGGAGGCCAGAGAAGCCTATCATAAAAACATAAGCCTTGAAATGCTAGAGGGCATTTTTGAAAGCGGTCGCACTGTTATAAAAAATGAATTTCATAACAGCATTCTCTACGCTCCGGCAGCCAATGAAGCCCAGTTCATTCATGCCCTAAGCTATCTTGTGCGGCGTTTAGATGAAAATACCAGTCCTGAAAATTATCTTCGCCACTCCTTCGATATGAAGTTGGACTCTCCCAGTTGGAACTACTTAAAAAATCAATTCATAAAATCTCATGCGCTTATTCCAAAACTTAAGAACTCAAGAAAACGGAAACAAGACCGTAGCCAATTCAAGCAAAGCCCTAAGCCAATCTGGAAAAACCATCACTTTAAAAACGAAGCAGATAGCGACTTCCATCTCGAAAAAAACTTAGCATGGGCCGAAAACATACAACGAAAATGGGGATGCTTGCATCATGCCCATAAAAAAAATATTAAAAATACGTTAGCAGTATCTAGCAAAACACCTGTAAAAATACCTATACTCATACCTGTAAAAATAGCTAATAAGATTTTTCATCGGAAGGCAAAACAGAATTTTTATAACCCGAATATAGCCCAAAAACAAGCTCAAGCTCTTTATTCGGTAAGCCTCTCTAGCAAAAAAGACATATATGCTGCCGCTAAGCAAGCCCAGCGCGGTTTTTCTGATTGGGCAAACATGCCATGGCAGAAACGTGCCCAAAAACTCTTAAACGTGGCAGAGCAAATACGGCAAAAACGCGCCGACTTAATAGCCTGCATGGCACTCGTAACCGGCAAAGTTTTTACAGAAAGCGATGTTGAAATAAACGAGGCCATCGACTTCGCCCAATACTATCCCAAAGCCTACGAGGCGCTGCTACAGTCGCTTAGCTATGATATTGAAACTTCTGGGAAAGGGACAATCTTGGTGGTTACGCCTTGGAACTTTCCCTTAGCCATTCCCGCTGGAGGGATTTTAGCCGCGCTTATGGCAGGCAACTCGGTGATACTCAAGCCAGCCCCCGAAGCTATGCCTATAGCATGGCTGCTGGCACAGTGTTTTTGGAAAGCCGGTATTCCCGGCCATGTCTTGCAACTCATAAACTGCCAAGAAGGCGATGACCTCGCTTATTTAGTACAGCAGCCATCCCTGAAAAGCATCATTTTTACTGGTGGCACCCATACCGTATTAAAAATTATGCAGCAACGAGACGACATCCTCATTTCTGCTGAAACCGGAGGGAAAAACGCTATTATCGTTTCTGCCATGGCCGATAGAGATCAGGCGATAAAACATATTCTTGAATCGGCTTTTTCTAACAGCGGCCAAAAGTGTTCTGCTGCCTCCATAGTAATTTTAGAAAAGGAATTGTTCGATAGCCCCTCGTTTAAACGTAAACTAAAAGATGCTTGCCAAAGTTTAGAATATGGATCGGCCTTCAATTTCAAAAACATCTTAGGCCCGCTGATAACCCCGCCAAACGAAAAACTTCAGAAGCCCCTCAAGAAATTAGAACATGGCCAGTCTTGGTTAGTCTCCCCCAAGCAAGACCCAAGTAACCCAAGAATGCTTTCCCCATCTATTCTTTGGAATCTAAAGAAAAAATCGCATTGCTATAAAGAAGAGCTGTTTGGCCCCTTGCTTTCTGTGATGAAAGCGAAAAATTTCCGTTCTGCCTTAAAGCTCATCCCCACAAATTACGGTTTAACAAGCGGGCTTGAAAGTTTAGATCAGCGGGAAATTGCCCTCTGGAAAGAGAAGGCCCAATGTGGCAATCTTTATGTGAACAGAAGCATCACCGGCGCCATCGTAAACAGGCAGCCCTTTGGCGGCTTTCTCGCCTCGCTCTCTGCCTTTGGCAGCGGCCTAAAAGCTGGCGGGCCAAATTATCTTATTCAGTTCATGGATATCCGCTGTGGTCATTTGAAACAGCAAAAATCCCAGCAAAAATCCCAGCAAAAACCGCAGGAAAAAATGCAGCAAAAACCGCAGGAAAAAACCTTAGCTTCAGCAGAAAATCAGCCAAGTTTTTTTGCTAGGAGTATATTTCAAAACATACCTACGCTTCAAGAGGCCATGCAAAGCTATCATTTCCAGATGCAGCATTATTTCATGCAAAGCCATGATCCCTCAAAAGTATACGGACAAGATAACTTGCTTCGTTATCTTAAAAACAAAAAACCTCTGTGTATTCGCGCCGGGCAAGCCGATGGCTTAGAATCCATATTGTTACTTGTAGCAGCAAGCCTGCTCTGCCAAAGCAAAGTAGTGCTTAGTGTCAGTCCAGAAAATTTACATGCTAAAAAGCTACTCAGCCTAAGCGACTTACTCGCCATTCGAATTGAAGACAGCGCCCAAGCATGCGCTTATATTAGAAAGCAAGATACATCGGAAAACTATAAAAACATCTGTTTCATACGAAGCCCCAGCCCCATTCAAGACAAGGCATTCCGCAGTAGCTGCGCCCACAAAGGCCTCTCTCTTATTGAGCATGCACCGCATAAAGATGGCCGCTTGGAGCTTATATATTACCTGCAAGAGCAGAGTATTTCAGAAGATTACCATCGCTATGGCAACTTGCTTTTTCGCGATTCAAGAAAAGAACATGCTTAAATTAATCAGTTGTCCACTCACTTCATAAGTGGCTTATTCCCAAACTTTCGTATAGCTTTACCATACAGCCAAACTCCCTCATCATATTTATTTTTATCTTTAATAAACTGATACAGCATGTCCATTACTCTATCCTTTATCATATTAAACCTAACTTCCTGATAATGCTTAACACTATCGTTTCGCATTTCTAATTCTCCAACATTCTTTTCTTTAAACTTAAATAATACTTTTTGTTCGGAATATTGTCCACCTGCTTTAACTTGAGAGTTTTCAACAGTAAAATTATTACCTAAAAAAGAAACAACATCTTTACAATAAAACACATTATAAACTTTTTTATCCAACACAGTCAAATAATCTACTTCCCCACCATTAAAGATTGATTTTTCTAAAAATGCACGTAATAATGCTTTACGTTGTAATCTATCTTTTAGCTCTCGCATTGGCGTTTTTAATCGTTCTTTTGCTTCATCTGTATTTTTTCTATACTCATCAAATGAACTAGGGAACACATCAATACAATGTACTAACAACGTACCTATTCCGTTTAATGCTTGAAAGCCATCGTCACGAATAAACCGATTTCGTCCATAAAGAAAAATTTGCCATTTCTTTTTTCCGCTCTTCACCGAATGTGCATCGCCAGAACAGTCTATTACGTCTTTCTTCGCTTTTTTATCATTTTGATAATCTTCCCCCATGCCAATTAACATGGCGAACTTTTTTGCAGCATCATGCCCCACCTTTCTTACTTTTCTAGCATCATCTGAACTTAATCCTCTTTTTATCATTTTATTTAGGAAACCTCCATATTAATAACTCATGTGATTTTTTTACATGGCTACCTCCGTTATTTTCAATTCTATTTTTCCCTATCCTCGTATCTCCTTGTCCAAATGTATATTGCCATTTAGGTGTACTCATATTACAATTCTTATACCAATCCCTAATCGTAGGACAATCATTATATGATAATATAAATCCTGATTTATGATTTAACAGCATATCCCTCAACAATTCATGTTTAAATCCATTATGATGTATTGGAAAATTTCTATGTGGGTACATACCTACAAACAGTTTACTATCGCCACCTAAATAGTATGGAGGGTCACAATAAAGAAGATCATCAGGGTATTGATTTATCGTGTATTCAAATGACTTACTTCCGACTTCCAGCAAAGGAGCTTTAAAGGACTTCACTTTTTCTAATGTTTTATTATATTTTTCTTCTTGAAGATATACGTCAGAAGGCCACCCTAAAAAATGTGGGCCGTATGATGTATTACTGTTAAAGTAATAGTGTGCTGCAAGATCAAATTCATTTAGTTTTTTCTTGCCTGTCCAATGATGTTTTAGCCTTGTTTTAACTAGCTTAAATGTATCTCTATTCGGTTTAAAGGAACGTAACCGATTATACAACGCTTTAGGGTGTTGTATTTGGACAGCCCAATAATTCATCAATACATCAAATACATCGAAAGAAATAACCGGCAGCTGTAATTCATTTGCACAAGCTATTTCTACTGCTCCCCCACCCATAAAAGGAGAAATCAACCTTTGTGTGTCATCGGGTATTAATTCTAACACCAAACCGACAGCAAGACTTTTTCCGCCGGCATAACGCAATGGAGACCCTAAATATCTTTTATATTTATTTTTTCCTTTATGCCCACCCAATACAGCAAAAAATTCTTGCTTTGCAAAAGCTACCCTAGTTTGATCACGCAAAGCCGGGAAATAGCTGAACACAGCTTTATTTTGTGAAGTCAAATGTATAACTCTCCAAGTAATTTGCTCATAGTAAGATATTAAATATCTACTATAATTTAATTAGCCACTTCTAAATTTATCCAATGGCTTTCAAAAGGTATCTCTATTTCTTCACCCTCTGAGTCTTTTTGCTTTTTTGTAAGTATGTTAAGTATACGTTGTAATTACATTAGATGGTTCTTTATTATACTTTTTTTGTAATCGTCTTCTCTTGTCAATCCACGGACACGAGCACAAAGCAAAAAACAAATCTCTTTCCGACGTTCTTCGCTTTCCTTAGCAGAGTGGTAAAGCCCAAATATAGCACCGAGCAAAACACTTTCCTTGTTACTGCCCAAGTTCTCAATGGCTTTGTTGTAGCGTTCATCCTCAAGGCTTTTTTGGGATATTTTTGTTTGTTGTTGGGATATTTTTGTTTGTTCGATTAGAATATCAGTTTGTTTTTCGGAAGCCTTAGTACGTTGAGACAAATAATAGACAGCAAGTCCTGCTACAATTGGTGTAGCAAGTGCTGCAATTGGTATAAGCACTCCTACCATGAATATCAGGAATTCTAGGATTGGTACACCAAAGTTAGCTATAGGTTCAATAAAGTTAGCTATAAATCCAAGAATACTGTGCATAAATAAAATTTCCTCGCTTCAACATTTGTTATAACACCACTAGAAAAAAAATAACCTAGCCTCCAACAACCTAAACATGCTTGCTAAACATGGCGGCAAACACGATATCACGCTTAGCCTTTAGCATTTGTGAGGCCTTAAAAACTTCTGCTTCTTCTAAATATTTAAGCCTAAGTTTTATTAAGCACCCGCTCTGCCCTTGCTTTATCCCTGCTGTTTAGGCACTGGCGCTGTTTAGGCTATTCTT
>JAUXHF010000294.1 GCA_030621685.1 Spirochaetota bacterium | reverse complement strand
AGTTGTAGCAGAAAAGAAAGTTGTAGCAGAAAAGAAAGTTGTAGCAAAAAAAGCTAGCTCAAAGAAAGCTAGCTCAAAGTTACTTAACGGGAGCTTTCTGCATTACAAAGCTGAGATTGTTTCGCAGTTGAAAGAAGAATATTCTTTGAAATCTGTTATGCAAGTACCACGATTGCAGAAAATCGTGCTATCCATGGGCTTGGGCGAGACAAAAAATAATAAAAACGTCCTTAGCGAAGGGTTGAAAGCCTTAACTCTTATTGCTGGACAAAAAGCTGTTCCCTGTTTGGCGAAGCATTCAATTGCCGGGTTTAAGCTTCGTGAGGACATGGCTATTGGGGCTATGTCTACCTTGCGTAAGAAAAAAATGTACGATTTTCTTGTGCGTCTTATTCATGTCGGCTTGCCTCGAGTGAAGGACTTCCATGGGCTAAAGCCAGCTAAGGGTTTTGATGAACAAGGAAATTATACGCTAGGCATTAAAGATGCCACTATTTTCCCAGAGATGGTTGCCGAACGTCTCTACCTTGTTAAAGGCTTAAGTATCGTATTTGTGATGCATACTTTTGATAGAGGGAAATCTTTGGCTTTACTGAAACATTTTGGTATGCCTTTTGCAGAAGGAAAACAGAAAAAACAAAAATAATTTACTATCAATTGGTATTATGGATTTATGGCAAAGTTATCACTTATTGTAAAATCGAAAAAAAAACCGAAGTTTAAAGTTAGGGCCTATAACCGCTGCGAACTTTGTGGCAGGGCACGAGGGTATTTACGAAGGTTTAAAATGTGCCGAATATGTTTTCGGAAATATGCTAATCAAGGAGCTATTGCCGGAGTAACAAAATCTAGCTGGTAAAATAGCTGGTAAAATAGTAAGAAAAATAACTGATAAAACTTAGCCATGCCAGTTAAGCATAAGCAGGAATGAGAAGAAATGAGTACACGGAATTTAGTTAACGATGGTTTGACGGCTGTAATGAATGGCCAGCGAGCGAAGAAACGAGAGGTGCATTTACCTGTAAACAAGCTCTTTAAATGTATTGTGGAAATACTTAAAGAGAAAAATTACATTAATGCCTTTGAGTTGTTTGATATAGAGAAGAAGAATTTTATCAAAGTTATCTTCAAGTATGATATGTTTCGAGAAGGCTGCATTCAGGAGATTAAATTTCATAGTAAAAGCTCACGGCGGGTCTATGTTGATAGAAAGAGTATTCCGCGTATTCGCAATGGTTTTGCTACGGTAATTATCTCGACATCTAAGGGAGTGATGACCGGATATCAGGCTAAAGAACAAGGTCTTGGCGGAGAGCTTATCTGCCATGTTTTTTGAAACAGTTTTTCTCTTAGGAATGTTTAGATGAAGCATAAGATAGGAAAAGTATTTTAATTACTATGGCACGATTTGATAAGAAGCGCATAACGATACCGGAGGGCATCGAGGTCTTTGTTGGCGATGGAAAAATTCGGGTAAAGGGCCCAAAAGGCGAGAATTCTTTTCCGCTAGCAAGCAAAGTAGAAGTGCTGGAGCATGATAAGACGCTAGCTTTTACTACGAAGTACAAAGAACATGTTTCGAAAGTTGGCTTAAGTTATAGATTGCTTTTGGGGCTGATTAAAGGCGTGCAAGAAGGCTATTCGAAAACCTTAGAACTTCGAGGCGTAGGTTACCGCTGGAGTGTAAAAGATGATACGGTAGCTATGCAGCTAGGTTTTTCGCATCCTGTTGCTTGCAGTATTCCTCAAGGGGTAAAGGTGAAAATAGAGAAAAACCTTCTTACGCTTGAAGGGGTGGATAAACAAGAAATTGGCGAAACGGCAGCACGTATCCGCAGGCAGCGCAAATTAGAGCCTTATAAGGGCAAAGGCATTCGGTATTTAGGAGAAACTATTGTTTTGAAAGCTGGAAAGGCTGGTAAGAAATAAAAAATTTCTTACATCATGAATAAAGAGTTATCTTGCTAAGATGGCTGTAGATGAATGAAGGTAAAAGAATATGAAAGAGCAGAAACTTCGGAGAAAGCGTAAAATACGAATGAAAATACATGGGCATGCAAACTTTCCACGGCTATCTTTTTATAAGAGTCTTCAGGCTTTGTATGTACAGGCCATAAATGACGATGCGCATGTTA
>JAUXHF010000361.1 GCA_030621685.1 Spirochaetota bacterium | reverse complement strand
ATTTCTAGTTATTCCACAAGCCAGTTAGCTGAAGATCTTTTAGAGCTAAGCTCGCTTATGAGCCTAAGGCAGGGGTATCATCAAAAAATAAATTTATTGGGAGTCTCGTATGGCTCTCGCTTAGCTTTAGAGCTTATGCAAAAAGCGCCCGAAAGAATTCAGGCGGCTGTCTTTGATGCTGCCCCACCATTCAATCTCCCCTACACCGGTCCTAGCCTTGTTATCGCAGCTTTCGAAAAAATTTTTACAGCATGTGCTAAGCAAGCTTCTTGCACAAAACGTTATGGGAAAAGTAAAAGCAAATTTCTTAGCCTTCTAAAAAAACTCCAAAAAAAACCACAACTTTTAAGCAACCATGCAGAAGATGGCAAAGCATTTCTACTGGATGCCAACTTATTTCTGCGTTACAGCTTTCAAGCCATATACCATGCAGAAAATATAGCCTTACTTCCTTCCATAATAAACGACATGGAGCAGAATCGCTCACAATCTTTCTTTAAATTATTAGCCAGCACCAATAAGAGTAGTTATACCCCGAAAATACCTCTCAATCGAATAACCTATTTTAGCGTGGCTTGCCAAGAAGGCAAGTACATAAGCAAAAGTAATTTTTTAGCCCAAATAACTCAGCCTGCTTGGAATACGGCTGCGATAAAAGAAATTTTCAGCTTAGAGTGGGATTGGCATATATGCGGACACCCAATCTTTAGGGGAAAAGCAAAAAATCCAGCACCCTCATCATCTAGGAAAAAAATCTCTATTCCAACACTCTTGCTTTCTGGCGAATTTGATCCAGTCTTGCCACCCTCTTCAATAAAAAACTCTCCTGTCATCTTGACGAAACTAGAACACGTAGTTTTTCCAAGCCTAGGGCATGGTCTTTTTGCGAAAAGCCCTTGTGCCCGGCTAGTAATATCAGCTTTTCTACAATCTCATGCTAAGAGGCCTTTGTTATCACATCCTTGCCTAGCCGAAGAGCTAAAAAAGGAATTGGTTTTTAAATAAAAAATTTTCTCGCAAGGCGAAAAGGCTCTCATACCTCGCTCTCGCTATGCTTTAAAGAGCTGCTTTGGGAACACAGCTCCTCCACAAACAAAAGTATATCTAGGGAAACAGAACGAGAACGTAAAATCTAATATAATTCAAAACCCTTGTTATGGCCTTTTGCCTAGCCGAAGAGTTGAAAAAGGAATTAGTTTTTAAATAAAAAAATTTTCTAGCAAGGCGAAAAGACTCTCATGCCTCGCTCTCGCTATATCCTTTCTGCTTTAAAGAAAGCCAAGCGGAGAAGCGGTGGCGCCGACCAGCCCC
>JAUXHF010000025.1 GCA_030621685.1 Spirochaetota bacterium | reverse complement strand
AGCAAGAACATCACAGCAAGAATATCACAGCAAGAACATCACAGCAAGAACATCACAGCAAGAACATCACAGCAAGAACATTACAGTAAGAATAATATCACAGCAAGAACATCACAGCAAGAATATTACAGCAAGAATATCACAGCAAGAATATCACAGCAAGAATATTACCTGCTAGAAAAAGTAAAAAGCTTCTATAAAAATACCGAAAATTTGTATTTATCTCTATACGTATAGCTTATATAAACCGCATTTGTATCTAATAAAAAACGTCATAGCATGAATAAGCAAGCTAACCCAAGGTTTTTTACTATTGAGGGCATAGATGGTGCTGGCAAAGATACCCTAGCCAAAGTTTTTCAGTTACAGGCAAAGCAAAACCCAGATTTGTTTTCCGGCAGAGAGATTTTCATCACGAAAGAGCCTACCCTAGGCACCAAGACCGCAGAGGCTATTCAAGAAGTTTTTGAAAAGCATAAACAAGGTGAAGCCCTTCCATCTGCCGATATTCTCGCCAAGTTATATATTTATGATAGGATTCAGCATACGGAAAAAATTCGCTTAGAACTTGCGAAAGAAAAAATCGTCTTTTCGCTACGTTACGACCTCTCCACCTATGCCTATCAAAGTGTTTTTGTAAAAGCTGAAAACCAAGAAGTTTTTTTTGAAGAAGTTTACCAAAATCATTTGTATGAGAAGCAGGGAGGGACGCTTATCCCTAAAATAAGTTTTTATTTAGATATCTCTGTAACAGAATCCATGAAGCGCTTACACCAGCGTCAAAGGGAGACGGAGCTGCTTGGCGATGTTTCGAATACTACCGCTCAAGATTTTTATGAAGAAGAAAAATTTCTTCAGCAAGTAGCTGCCCAGTACAAAGCAGCTATGGTTTTTTTGAAAAAAAAAGATGCTCGGGAAATTCTCTCATTTGATGCCAGTCTCCCCAAGCACGCTGTTTTTCAAAATATGTTACAGCACTTTTAATCTATGCGTAGGTTGTTTATCACCCCTAAAACAAGCATGACACAATGAGTAAAATAAATAAAGAAGGCGTAGGACTTGAAACGTTAGTTTTTTCTTGTTTTCTGCATATTCTTGTTTTGGTGCTTCTTCTTCGTAGCGAGAATTTTCAGCAATACCTTGAAAAATTAGATACAACCACTGACCAAGAAAAGCTGCTTTTAGTGCAGCTTGAAACAGATTCAGCCGATGAGTTTCCGCATCCTATTATTTCAGATAGCTCGCAAACCGGCTCCGGTTTTTTAGATACCCAAGACAAAAAACAACTCGTTCATCTACAAGGAAAATTCCAGCCGAAAGATAGGCCTAACGCAGAAAATCAGCCTAGCGAAAAACTAGTGGCTAGCCAAGAAAGGCAAAGTCAAAGCCAGCCTAATCAGGAAACAGAAAACACAGCTACAAAAAATACAGATACTCCACCCAATCCGCAAAAAGATGGCCATCTTCGAAAAAAACAAAGCCTTACTTCTAAAAATACCTTCGAACAAGTATACCCAGATGGTCTTAACGCCCTAACCTTGAAACAGCAGCAAAATCGATTAGCTATAGAGACAGAAAATTCAACAAACTTCAGGTTCTACATAAATAAAGATGGGAAGCGTAGCTTAGAAATTGCTAGCCATAAACATGCAGACTTTTTCCTAGAACTTAGAAACAAAGTATCACAAGAATTAAGGCTTTATGCTAGCGCCGGCACCATAGTCAATTATTACTACCTTAAACCAGGAAGTAGCCGTGCCTTAGCTTCAATTAACAAAAGCGGGAAAATTCGCTTTCACCGAATCATTAAAAATTTACAATCTCAAGAATATCTGGAGTATTTAGTAGAAAAAATTCTAAGTACCCAAGAACCCATGCAAAACATCCCTGCTTCTTTTTTTCAAGGTAGCCAAGATGCTTTTTTTGTTGAAGTAGAAATTATCTATACAGGCTCCCCGCTCTATCAATGGTGGCTCACTTTCAACTTTGATGCCGAAGGTTTATAACACAAAGTCATCCTTCAGCATGCAACAAAGCAAGTAAAATATATATAAATTGTTCGCCCCTTTAGCTTATTAAAGTATTATTTTTTTGCTTTTTGCTTTTTTGTTAATTCTGAAAAACGATGCAGTAACTGCAAAGTACCCTCGCTTAGCTTATTGTTTAGCTTACTTGCAGTTTTAGTAACTTTCTTAGTAGCTATTTTTTTAGGCTTAGTCGCCTGTAAGATGGAAAATGTTTTTTTCGCAATACGCTTCCCAAGCTCTACGCCCCATTGGTCAAAACTATTAACATCCCATAAAAAGCCCTGCACAGCCACCTTATGCTCGTACAAAGCTATTAGTTTTCCTAAAGAGCTGGGGCTAATATCGGGAAGCAAGAGTAGGTTGGAAGGACGGTTTCCAGCAAAACAACGATGCGGAGCTAATCGCTTAGCCTGTTTAGCTAAAAGCCCTTCTTTGAGCATCATGGCCATAGCCTGATCTTCACTGAAGCCACAAGCTAAAGATTCGCTTTGCGCACATACATGGGCAAAAAGCCGATTCTGATGCTCTTCAAATCTTTTTTCCATGACCTTAGCAAAGTCAGCTGATGCTAGCTTAGTTGCTTTAGTTACATGTGTTTGAATTACTTTCCTTGCCATCATAGCCAAATCTGGCCTAGCCACAGCGATGAAATCCACCGGGACAACGGTGCTACCTTGATGAAGCATCTGAAAGAAAGAATGCTCTGCATTCGTTCCCAGGCCACCCCAGACTACAGGGCTGGTATCGCTTAGCTGAAGACTCTGCCCTGCTCCGCTAAGGCTTTTTCCATTCGATTCCATTTCTAGCTGCTGCAGGTAAGCCGGAAAGCTCCTTAACGCCGAGCTATAGGGGATAATCGCATAACTTTGCATGCCACAGAAATTTCTGTAATAGCTATGTAGCAAGGCAAGATTCACGGCTATGTTTTTCTCGAGAGCCGTCCTAGCCACATGTTTATCCATCTCGCCGGCCCCCGCTAAAAGCTCGAGAAAGGCCTTTTTCCCAATAAGCAGAGCCAGCGAAAGACCAATTGATGAACACAGCGAGTAGCGTCCGCCAACAAAGTCCCAAAATTCAAAGCAACGCTGCCTAGAAATACCAAAGTGTTTCACAGCCTCTTTATTTGTAGAAAGCGCTACAAAATGTGCAGCTACAGCTTGCTTGCCAAGCACATGCACAAGTGCTAAACGTAAGGTTCTAGCATTCATCATCGTCTCTTCAGTGGTGAACGTTTTTGAGGAGATAATAAACAAAGTTGTCTCTAAACAAAGTTTCTGCAGGCGTTCAAGCAGCTCATGGCTATCTATATTAGCAAGGAAATGAAGTCTAAGCTTTGCTTCATCGCAAGGAGGCGCAAGTGCTTGGGCGGCCATGCAAGGGCCAAGGTACGAGCCACCTATCCCGATGCTAAGCACATCAGTAAAAGGTTTTCCTGTTGATCCCTTTATCATGCCGCTACGAATTTTCTCGGCAAAGTCCAAAAAAGAGTCGCGCACGGCATCAATTTTTTTTATAATACTTTTACTCTCGCTGCTTTCCAATCGCCCAAGCCGTTCTTCTAAAGAGCCGCGTAAGGCAGTATGCAGGGCAGCTCTACCTTCACTGCTATTTACTTTCCTGCCGCTTAGCATAAGGGCCATCTTCTCTGGAATTTTCGCCGCTCTTGCCCAGCCATAAAGGCTTGAGCGCAAAGGCTCATCTAAAAGGTTCTTAGACATATCCAAATAAAGCCCGCAGGCTTCTAGGCTGAATTTCTTATGTCTTTGCTTATCGGCTAGCATGCTAGCAAGACCCTTATTCTTAGATATCGCTGCGGCAATTCTGCTATGCCCCTCTTCAATTTCCGAAAAAACTGAGCTTAATTTATTCATTCCTGACACAGTGCTATCTCCTTATCTCTTTATGCGATATAATTAGCTTAAATTTCTATCTTCATCGAAGCCAAGTAGGCAAACTTAAAAATACAATACTGAAGTTACGGCAGTAACTCTAGAAAGAAATTAAGATTACACCTTTTTCTTACGAACATTATACTAGACAACATATCCATTGCTAGGCAATCTAGAAATTGGCCAGTGAAATTATCGGAAAGCTTATTTATAACAGATAAAACAGCATGCAAGAACAAAATAAAACCTTAGGCATAATAAAACCAGATGCCGTAAAAAACAATAAGATAGGCGCTATATTAGCCATAGTTGAAGCCCAGGGCTTTGTCATTACAGAGCTACGAAAACTCCAGCTAAGCCAGGCAAGAGCTGAAGCCTTTTATGAAATTCATAGAGAAAAACCTTTCTTCAACGAACTTATTAGCTATATGACCTCGGGAAGCATAGTGGTTTTTTCTGCCCGAACACAGGCCGATGTCAAGGCTGTAGAAAAGTACAGGGATTTAATTGGCAACACAGACCCTAGCAAAGCTGCTGAAGGAAGCATACGGAAATTATATGGCAAGAGTAAAGCCTTTAATGCCGTTCACGGATCGGATTCTGCCGAGAATGCTAGCAAAGAAATAGAGTTCTTTTTTTCTAGGTAACCTAACGTTATTCATTACGATAAACGTTAGGTTACCGCCATTCCTCACAAACCCCAAAACTAGAAACGGCGTAATAGATTTCAGATTTCTTTTTTTCTAGGTAAGCTAGCTCTAGGTAGGCTAACATTACTTATTACGATAAACCTTAGGTTACCGCTATTCCTCCACAAAGCCCAAGACTAGAAACGGCGCAAAAGCCCCACCACAACACCCTGAATTCGAAAATCGCTTTTATCTTTTAGGAACAACGATTCAAAATTCTTGTTAAATGGCCTAAGTTCAATAGAATCCTTCCAAAAAAACACTTGCTTAATCGTGGCTTCATCGTCTAGCATGGCTACCACTATTTTCCCGTGGTCAGCTACGTTTTGATGATGCACAACTACTTCATCGCCATTATGAATACCCGCTTCAATCATCGATTCGCCTTTAACCGTAAGCACATAAAAATCATCGGCATTACCGCCTGCCACTAAGGATTTTGAAACCCAGGCATACGAACCATCCCAATCCTCATGAGTGGGTATGGGCATGCCAGCAGCTACTTTGCCCAGTAATCTCACAGCCACAAATTCCGATTGCCGTACCCGCTCGCCCAGCTTGTTTTCCGGCATTTCGACATCTACATTGGCCGTAGATACAATATCGCTTCTTAGTTTTTTATTCTCTAGCGAAGATGTTCTGCCCCGTGTGAAAAACCTAGTATCAGCTGTGTTAACTTTCTCGGGAAGAAGCATGTTTCCTCTTCCTTGCAATAACCAATTGGGGTTCAGATTATAAGCATAGCGAAGCAGCGATACCACATATTTTGGTATATCGGTTTTGCCCGTAGCATATTGGCTTATCGCCGCACGGTTAAGCCCCACTTCCTCACTTAGCTTTACTTGCTTCATTTTTGTTTCTTTTAAAAAGAATCTGAATCGTTCGTGAATTTTTCTTTCTTGCATTTTCTACTACAGAAGCAACTAACGCTGTCCCCCCTCCAAATACGCCCAGTCTTGAAAGAAAGGGTTTTTTATACTTCCTTTATTTATATGCCGTATATCTTATGATTAATTACTATAATCTTAACTGCCTTAATTAATTATTAAGGTGCTAAAGTGTTATTATGTTATTAATTATGAAATATATCATCAATTAAATTAATAATGAGAAAATAAGCCATACAAAACTACAGGAAAAATAGCTCACTGGCTCTGCCCCGAAAAATTTAGGCTTCGATAGCGCAGAAATCCTCGGAAAAAATTCTCGTTACACTAGGCGCGCCAATGTTTTAATGAAACGATACCTGTACTCGCTTACCACAGCTTGCTTATTGATATTACAGGCAAGATTACAGGAATTTCCTCTTTTTGAAATTTGAAAAGTAGCGAGGCAGGGATTCGAACCCTGGACACGCGGATTATGATTCCGCTGCTCTAACCAACTGAGCTACATCGCTACATGCATCCGAGAACAGATAAAAACATACATGTTTTTATAGAAACTAGCGGAAAGATTGGGGATTATCTGAACAATGATAACATATTATCGCAGGAAGAGCATCAATTTTTACAGGCATTTTAGAAAAATAAGTACCCGTGTTAGTCTATGCCTCAAAAATAGCTTAGCTTTTCTGCTGGCTGGCTATACTGGGCTAGAATGTTTTTTTGTCTTGTTTCAGCATTTTTTTACTAACTTTTTTGATTTTCGCTTTTATTTTCTGGCCTATGAAATATAAGCTAGCTAGCTATGCTCTGCTTTTAGAGAAGGCTCTGTAAAACAAGATGGCTGGCTTTCCCCATCTTCGCCCTTCTAAGCCATGCTATGCTTATCTTCACAGCTATATGATGCTATGCTTAGTATTGAATAAAGAAGAAAGCTTATGACGTATTATACTAAGCAAGATACTAAGCAAGGCACTAAGCAAGGCACTAAGCAAGGCACTAAGCAAGGCACTAAGCAAGGCACTAAGCAAGGCACTAAGCAAGGCACTATATAGTTGAAGAAATACTCAAAACAAAATGCGATTTATCAAGGCGATTGCCAAGATATTCTTAGCAAGCTAGCTCATAAAAGCGTACATCTTGTTGTCACTGATCCTCCATATTTTTTGGATGGCCTAGGCGATACATGGGAAAAAGGAGAGCGTACAAGTAAGCGAGCTACAGGCTCCATCGGCGGATTGCCTGTTGGCATGAGGTTTGACCCTCAGCATGGCTTAAAACTTCAAGAGTTTATTAAAAATGTAGCCAGCTTACTCTTGCCTGTTATGCTACCTGGAGCCTTTGCATTGTTTTTTAGCCAACCCCGATTGGCTCATCGCATGGCCATAGGGCTTGAAGAGGCTGGCTTTGAAATAAGAGACATGTTAGCTTGGCATTTTACGGCTAGGGCGCAAGCTAAAGCCTTTTCTATGGATCATATAATTGAAAAAATGCCGCTACCTACATCAGAAAAGCAAGAAATGAAACAGCTCCTTCAAGGCCGGAAAACGCCGCAACTAAGACCTCAGTTTGAATCAATACTTTTAGCACAAAAGCCTAGGGAAGGAAGATATATTGATAATTGGAACAGCTACGGCGTTGGGCTTATCGATACAAATGTAAGGCTAGACGGAAAATTTCCCAGCTCTACTATATTTGTTGATACTTTTATTACTGAAGAAAAAGCAGTTAAAGAAAAATACAATGAACATTTAACAGTAAAGCCTCTACGGCTACTAGAGTATCTCATAAAACTTTTTTCAGATAAAGAGCAAGTCGTACTCGATCCTTTTTTGGGCAGTGGTAGCACCGCCCTAGCCGCTTTAACAACCGGCAGAAAGTATGTAGCAATAGAGATTAATAAGAGCTATATTAAGATTGCTAAAAAGAGATTAGCTGCTTTCCAAGAACAAGGCTTGTCCAGCAGTCATGAAGAAAAAACCCAACGGTTTTGAAGGAAAGAGTGGATAGAGAAAGTAACCGTGTTAGTCCTTGCCTAAGAAAGTAGCTTAGCTGCTGCTTGATGGATTAGATTTAACTATAAAATTTTCTTTTAAAAGTATAGCCATATCTTTACTTTCTAATTTATGAGCAGCAAAAAGCTCTACTTTCTCCGCCCAAAAAGAACTATCCATGTTCTTTAAACTATAGCCATTAAGCTTTAAAAAATGTAAGCATATAACCCAAGCAAACCTTTTATTTCCATCAAAAAAAGGATGGTTATGCACAAACGAATTAAGATAAGATGCAGCTAAATCTTCTATGCTTCTATAATAGCTGTTTTTTGTAGCATGTATTGCTGAATCTAAAAGTTTTTTATCTCTTAACTTAAAAACATAGCCTTTCTTTTTTTTTAGCAACTTTAAGAGAATATACTTAACACCTTTAGTAGTAATGTATTCGTACTTATCAAGGTTGTGGTTTAACATAACACACTTTTATAAATACATTTTAGGAGCGCATTAAAAAGGGAAGCCTTATCTATTCTTTAGATATTTGAAAATAAGTTTGCTTTCTAGCATGACTTCATTAAAGATTGAGTCATGTTTTTCTTCCCAAGTATGCCAGTAAAACAACTCGATAATACCAAGAATAGAAAAGAATACAGTAGTTTGATGCTTGCTCGCTTGCCCAAGAATTCTCTTGTTACGGATAACAAGAAAATCCTTTTCAAATAAATCTGAACGCTGGGCTAGCGCAACAATTTCATTGTTGCTAAGACGTGTACCTAAGATTTCTTTTACTCGTGAGGGAATATACTTAGGGATTAACAATGTTAAAGGACTATCAAGTTTTAATTGCTCCGCCATCTTATTAATACGGTCTAGGGAAATGTAGCTTTCGAGATCTTTAAGAATATTACCTGAAGAATGGTTTTTCCCTTCTAATTTTTTAATCTTTTCATCTCGAGAGCCTATTTTTCTCTCTAAGCCAAGTATCTCTTTATTTCTTTCGCCAAGTAACTTATTAAGATCAGCGAGATTTTCTTTGAGAGCCTGTTGTAAATTTTGATCTCTTTCGATTTCTACAGGAGCTATAGTAGAGTTGCCCATTTTATTAACCTTTTTAGAAAACTATATTAGTACGTATTATATATTAATAATACGTCAAATATTATGTATATATGCACAAGAAAGCTAGAAATTCATGTGCTACTGCCATTATTTTTAGTGTTTTTTAAAAAACCAGCGGTTTTGAAGGAAAAAACCAAAGGTTTTAAAGAAAAAAGTGGCGGGATCAGGATTTGAACCTGAGACCTTCGGGTTATGAGCCCGATGAGATACCGAACTTCTCTATCCCGCAACATAGTAATATCCTTAGGCTTTTTTTTTCGAAGAATAACTTCAGCAAGCCTAGCTTAATAGCCCAAACAACAGCCGTCAAGTGAAAAGTAAAATTACTTCTCTTTAACAGACATTGCAGCTAAAGGCAGAGCTAACTTTCATAAGCACGCTTAAGATATCGCTTTAGCATGACATGAGTATAGCCTGCATGGCGGTATTTGTCAATATCTCCATGCTTTTTTCTGTTTTATATTAAAGTAGAAAAAAACAAGCCCCTAAGGGCAAGGGTGTTTCACTTTATCGTTTAAATTTTTGCTGTAAATTTTGGATTTCTATAGCTGTTGTAAGCACTATTTGCGTTTGTACACTTCGGAGTTCCATAAAAAATGCCCGCTCTATGTTCCTAGTTTTTTTCTTAGCGCGGTAGCGGTTTTCATCAATTTTCACCTTGATGAAATAATCTGGTGTTTTCATCTGGGCAGTCTCTAAGTTGCCTTCAGCAAAGCCAGCTAGTTGAAACTGTAATTCATTCAAAGCAAGCCCCCTATCTTCAGTACGCACGGTGAATATATCCCTCGCCAAAAGCTCTTTTACCAAGGCTGAGTCTAGCAAGTCTACAGGAATATCATCTACCGTATCGTTCTTCGTCATAAGCAAGGCGACTAAGGTATTTTTTTTATCAGAGGCTGTTTTCTCAAAAAAGGCATCGATTGTTTCAGCAAAACTCTTTGAAATACGCAAGATATCAGTCGTAGTCGAGTTTTCTGTGGATTTTATGGCTGGGCTTGTTTTACAAGATGTCATAAAAATAAAAATCAACCCTATGAAAAATACAGCCTTGGGAACATTATTCAATTTCATCATTTTTTGCTTGTAAAGTAAATTGTAAGTAAAGTTACTCAAGAACTTTTTATAGAAGCCTTTATTCCGTTTTTACGTTTTCCTGCTTTCATATAAAGCATTCTGTAATTTAAAAGCAAGGTGAAATATCTGTGTCCATAAAAAAAAATGATCTAAGTCGATTTTTAGCAAAAAAAATCATGCTTTCACAAAATCAATGGGTCTATAAAAAACTTTGGCAAAAAGTCGCCTACGACACCCTCCATAAAGATAGCATGAAAAAACATAAGAAACCTGAAATTGAGATTAAAGAAAAAAATATTGAACGCTACAAAAAAATAATGTGTAGAAATAAGCATTTCTTGCCCATGCAATATAAAAAAACAACTAGCGACTGCAGCGATTAACAGCTAAATATCTAAAAATATTCATGTTACAAAGAATTATGCCCAAAATACCATTAGAAAAATTCCCCAAGCAAGGTAGGCATCAGCATCACAGAAATACGGCCATGCTAGCTAAAAGAAGCTTGTTTGTTTCATGCAAACTTCTGCGAAAGATTAAGCCAGAAATTAATATCCGAGAAGTAAAATTACCAAAGAATTTTAGCTAAAATATTAAATTAAAATGTCTTTTGCATAAGCATGGCTAGGTCATAGCCATGCACCCGTGCCCAGTGCCGCCGGGCTGATAGCCGATACTTTGTGTTTCACAGAATCAAAACCAACAGCGCCTACTAAAATGCCTGCTGGCGCTTTGCCATCTTTCAATTCACCGCGTATTTGTGATTGCTTATTTCCCTCTTTTTAACAAGCAAGGATGCTAGCTTCCTTGCTTGCATGGTATTTTGCATAAGCATGGCTATGGTCATAGGCCCAACGCCGCCGGGCACCGGGGTGATAGCCGATACTTTGTGTTTCACAGAATCAAAATCAACATCGCCTACTAACATGCCTGCTGGCGCTTTGCCATCTTTCAATTCACCGCGTATTTTGTGAATGCCCACATCAATAACGACTGCTTTCTCTTGTACCATATCTGCAGTAACAAATTTGGGGATGCCCGCTGCCGCTATCAAAATATCTGCCCTGCGGCAATATTCAAGAACATCTTCTTTCCTGCTTTTGCTGTGTAACAAGGTTACGCTAGCATCTGCGCCGTATGTGTTTTGACTTACGCGTCTTGGCTGCGAGAGGATGCAAGCCAAAGGCTTGCCCACCAGATTCGAACGACCAATAATAACCACACGTTTTCCAGAGGTTTGAATATTCTCACGAAGCAGCAATTCATAGATGCCCTTAGGCGTACACGGAGCTAATACTTCGCTGTTATATTGGCGAAAAAGTTTGCCGATGTTTTGCGGATGAAAGCCATCCACATCTTTCTCCGGATTTAAAGCACGAATTACCTCTTCAGCATGAATATGCGCCGGCAGCGGCAACTGAACGAGAATCCCATCGATAGCCGGGTTTTCATTGGCTTTCAGAATTAAATCTAAAAGATCTGCTTGCGAGCTTTTCCATGGCAGTTTCTCATGAAAGTCCTTGAAGCCGATAGCTTTCGCACGTTTACGTTTCATGGACACGTAAACCTCAGAGCTTTTTTCATCGCCAACGATAACAGTAAGTAGCCCCGGTACTCGCTCTCCTTTAGCTACCATGGCAGCAACACATTGCTTAATTTCCTCCAAGATGACCTTAGAATGCTTCTTGCCATCTATAAGTTTATAGGTCATAGGAGAATATCCGTTGTTTTACAGATGAAATACCGGCGAAGAGACTCGAACTCATACACCTTGCGGCACTAGATCCTAAATCTAGCGTGTCTACCAATTCCACCACGCCGGCTATTTTTTGTTGAGCCTTCAGAAAAAATCAAACAGAAATTTAGGCTTAAAACACTCATTGAAAGAAAGTATTGTAGCATGAAAAAACATATGCAAACTAAAGAAATCGCCAAGCTACTAAGCGGCTATCCGCTTATGTTTTTTTTTCTTTATTTTTATGCTACAATCATTATACTTTTATACGTTGTATATACATTAAATATATAAGGAATACTGCTTATAAAGCTGTACAAGGTAATGCCGTTTTAGCTAAAATAACTTTTTACAACAACGTTATCCAAACTTGCTTAGCTTGCTAATTTTTATTTGCTGTATAAAAATTGCTGTATAAAATTTTTTATCCCTTGTTTTATCCATATTATTTGAACAATATAAAAATTACTGCCTTGAATAAAGTACTCACGCTCATTTTCTCTCTTTTCCTAACCCTGCCTCTTACTAGCTGCCAAGATAGGAGTTCTACGACAAGCAATAAGG
>JAUXHF010000053.1 GCA_030621685.1 Spirochaetota bacterium | reverse complement strand
CTGTTTTTTTGCTTGCTTCATCTTCGCCAATACGAATTTCGATAAAGCCTGCCTCATCAAAACTTGGAATTTCATTTAAAAAAACTATGTTATATTCCTCATCGTTACCAGGATTCGTATCAGGAGAAAAGGGAATAAGGTGGAAAACAAAAAAATTTCCATCTGGAATGTTCAGCCCTATTCGGTATACATCGTCTCCGATGGAACTCTCAGACACACTATAATGATCTGACAAATTTTTTTCAAGCGCTGAAAGCATGAATTCTTCATTTGTTTTATCATAATATGAGCTTAAAAAAGTAATATCGTGCATAAAGACTGCCGTAGCTCCAGCATTATATACTTCAATACTTATTCCGCCATCAATGCTGCCGTTAAAGCGTTTTACTTCGGTAATCATCAAAGATTCTACAGCAGAAGGCTTTTCTACAGCAGAAGAATCTTTTTGACTCGTCTCTACCTGCGTGCAAGCAAAGACAAAAACAAAAATACATATGAAACTACTAACAAAAAGAAATTTAATATTCTTTTTGTTACAGTAATTTCTTAAAAATTTTTTACTAACTTTTTCCATGAGATTTCTCCTTTAATTTTAATTATTTTCAATTTATAATGTAAACAAAATTAATACTTTGTTTATAGCACTTCATTTTCAATCCAAGGCACAGCTTCTAGCAGAGTATTGCAGGTGACATCAGGCAGTACTTTAAATGCCCCATCTTTTCCTGCCTTGCCGGTCTTCACTAAGATAGATTTGATGCCCGCTCTTTTAGCCGCTTCTATATCACTTGTTCGGTCACCAATGAACACACTTTTCGCCCTTAGTGCGCCAGCCTCGTTAAAGGCTCGCTTGAATAACAAGCTGCCCGGCTTTCTACATTGGCAGCTCTCTGCTAATGTATGTGGGCAGTAATACACCCGAGCCATGTGTATGCCATGTTCTTGTAGCTGCTTGAATATTGCCAAATTTAAGCGGAAGAAATCTTCTTTCGTGAAATATCCAAGCCCAATGCCCGGCTGATTCGTTATGATAATAAACTGAAATCCCAAATCTCGCAATTTCTGCAAGGCCGGAAAAACTTCGGGATAGATAACCAGATCCTCAGCTTTATGTAAATAATCAATCTCTTTGTTGATGACGCCGTCTCTGTCTAAAAATACTGTGGGCAAAAACTGCATTTCTTTCTCTGCTTCACAAAGTGGAAGATGCCCCTGCCGAAGTGAAGAAACAAGTATTTTATCGATGATAGCCGAACTTGATATTTTCTGCTCGTGAGTTTTCTTAGCGTTTTTTTCTGTTTGTAACCGGATAATAACCACCTTAGCCCCCAAAGGCAGAAACTTAGCCGAGCCAAGTTTCTGGGGGCTGTAATCAGCAGCTTTTATGTAGATATCTGGCTTCAGTGCTAAAATATTCTCTTTGTTATTTTCTTCATCAAACAAATAGGCAGCATCTACAAAACGAAGCGAACGAACTAACTGCAATCGTTGCTGCTCTGGAATAATCGGACGAGGCCATCCTTTAAGCCGCCGCACCGAGGCATCGCTATTGATGGCAACAACAAGTTTATCGGCAAGTTTTTTCGCTTGTTCTAAATACGAAACATGCCCTGCATGCAGAATATCGAAAGCCCCCGAGCTAAAGGCTATGCGCTTAGACCCGCGGCGCCATAGCCCGCATAACTCTAAAACTTTCGCTCTAGTAGAATCGCTCACTGCCCATCCTTAGAATTCAAAGCATTCCTTTCCATGTTTATCTTTTATTCTCTATTTTAGCAAAAAACTTCACTACATTAAAATCAGCGCTTTAACAAGAACAAAAAAAAAGAAGCCCGCTTCAAGCGCCAAGTCATGCTTCATGAGTATTTAGCTCTTCAGTTTATCTTGAATAATTTTGCTAAGAAGTTTAGGTTCAGCCTGTCCTTTCGATGCTTTCATCGCCTGGCCAATAAGATAGCCCATAGCTTTGGCTTTGCCCGATTTGAAATCGGCGGCTACTTTAGCATGGTCAGCTAAAACTTTATCCACAATCGCCTCTAAAGCGGCTTCATCACAGATAAGTTTAAGACCACGCTCTAAAACAATTTCCTCAACAGTTTTATCTGTTTCACTAAGTGCCTTAAAAATTTCTTTGGCCATTTTACTGGAAATAAGGCCCTGCTCAAGCATGGCGGCCATGCTGCCAATAGCCTCTGCTGGCACAGGGAATAAAGCTTGTTCTAACCTTACTTCTGTTAGCAAGGAAAGCAGCTCGGTAGAGATAAGGTTGCAAACACGTTTCGCTAAAAGAGGTCCTTGTAACTTACCAGCCGGGCTACTTTCCCCAGCCGGGCTACTTTCCCCCGCCGCGCTACTTTCCCCCGCCGCGCTACTTTCCTTAGCCGGCTTTGCCTCCTTAAACAAGGCAAGGGCCTCTGCGCTAGCATGCTCAAAATAGCCAGCAAGATTCTTGCTGCTGCTCATCAGCGCAGCATCATACGATGAAAGCAAAAACTCTTGTTTATAGCGATGGAATTTGGCATCGGGCAATTCTGGCATGGCTTCTTTCAGGCTTTGAAGGTTTTCTTTACTAAAAAAAACTGTGAATAAGTCTGGGTCGGGAAAGTAGCGGTAATCTTGAGCCTCTTCTTTACTCCGCATAGGCTTGGTCTTTCCTGTATTACTGTTAAACAACATGGTCTCTTGGATGACCTTTTCTCCCGATAGCAGCAAGGCCCTTTGTCTTACAATTTCGTACTGTATAGCCTCTTCGATGCCCTTAAAAGTATTCATGTTTTTTGTCTCGGTGCGTGTGCCTAATGCTTTTTGTCCTCTAGCGCGCAGCGAGACATTCACATCACAGCGCATAGAACCATCTTGCATGTTGCCATCGGAAATATCCAAATATATCAGCAATCTCCGCAGCGATTTAAAATACTCTACGGCTTCAGCCGCGCTACGCATATCCGGCTTAGAGACAATTTCTAACAGCGGCGTGCTACAGCGATTCAAGTCCACATAGCTTTGTTTCACTTCGCTTCTTTCGCTATGCATAAGTTTTCCGGCATCTTCTTCCAGCTGAACACGTTCAATTTGAATTTCTTTTGAATACAAATCCTCTCCGTTTTTGTTACGCAGATGAATAGGCAATACGCCCGCGCTTACAATGGGATATTGCAGCTGAGAAATTTGATAGGCTTTCGGCGAATCCGGATAAAAGTAATTTTTACGTTCAAACAATGATTGCTCGTTCACCTTGCCTTGTAGGGCTAAGCCCAATAAGGCAGCCTTAACCAAGGCCTTTTCGTTTAGAACCGGCAAGGCCCCAGGATAGCCCAAACACACCGGGCAAACATTCATATTAGCTTGCTCGCCAAAAGAAGTTCGGCAGCGACAAAATAACTTCGTTTCTGTGTTTAGCTGCGCATGCACTTCTAAACCAATAACCACTTCAAATTCCAGATTTTTTGCTTCCAAGAGTTACTCTTTCTTCATTTTCTTTTGCTTATTTTTTAAATAATGTTTCAGGTAGTAAGGTTTAAATAATATTTCTTCAGCCGTTTTTTCTAGCCTTACTTAGCATTTTCAAAAACAGGAAGGCCATGTTCTTGCTGATACAAGTAAGCTGCCCTTAGCATCAAGGCTTCATCGAAGGGCCTGCCCATAAACTGAAAAGAGATAGGCAGCCCAAGGGAATCTTTTGCGCAAGGCAAAGACATACTGGGAAGCCCCACTACATTAGCTGCCACATTAAACACATCAGAGCGGTACATTTCTGTGGGATCTTCATGGTCTTTGCCTCGTTTAAAAACACGGTAGGGCAAGGTTGGCATCATCAGCAAGTCGGCATCTTTTAATATCGCCATGTACTTGTCATAGACAACTCTTCTAGCCTTTAAGGCTTTCATGTAATAGTCATCATAGTAGCCAGCAGAAAGCACATAGCTTCCCGTAAAAATACGTCTTTTCACTTCATCGCCAAAACCCTCGCTACGGCTACGGAAAAACAAGTCGGATAAATTTTCAGCCTTTTTGCTGGGGTTGCCATAGCGGATGCCATCGAAACGTGCTAGGTTAGAACTTGCCTCGGCCGTGCTTAAGATGTAATAAATAGAAAGGGCGTAGTCCGTGTTGGGCAAGGATACTTCAGAAATTTTTGCGCCTTGCTTCTCATAAAAATCTACAGCCTGCATGAACGCCCTGCGTATCTGGGGATGCACAGTATCACCAAGATATTCTTTAGGCAAGGCTATATGCAAATTCTTTATCGGCGTCTCTAAGGCCTTAGAGTAACTTGGCACGGGCAGCTTAGCGCTGGTAGAGTCGGCCTCATCGTGGCCGGCCATCGCCTCTAACAAGAGGGCAATGTCCTCGACCCTCCTAGCTATAGGGCCTATCTGATCGAAAGAAGAAGCGAAGGCAACAAGCCCATATCGAGACACTCTTCCATAGGTTGGCTTTAAGCCGATTACGCCACAGCAAGCTGCCGGCTGGCGAATGCTGCCACCGGTGTCACTTCCTATCGAGGCGCTTGTGAAATAGCCTGCTACTGCCGCAGCAGGCCCTCCCGATGAGCCGCCGGGTATGTAGTCTTTGGCTAGCGGGTTGCAGACGAAGCCATGCATGCTGTTTTCGTTGGCAGAGCCCATGGCAAATTCATCCATGTTAGCTGTCGCAAAAATGCTCGCTCCATTTTTCAGCAGCCGTAGCATGGCTGTGCTAGAGTACGTAGCCTTGTAGTTCGAAAGAATTTTTGAAGCACAGCGCACAGGATAACCGAGCAAATGAAGGTTCTCCTTAATAATAATTGGCGCTCCGCCAAGCAATGAATCCGCTGGCGCGTTGGCTGCCTGCTTTAATGCCTCTTCTTTGTTCTTATACACAACGGCATTAATTCTAGATTCTCGCGGCTGTCTCTCGTCTTCTTCAAGACGCTGAAGATAACATTCCAGCAACTCTTTTACAGTGAGTTCTTTCTTCTTTAGCAATTTCACAATAGCAAAAAGGCTTAAACGATGTAATTCAGATACAGTGTTCTCAGGCCTTAGCCCGGTTTCTTTTGTCAACTTATGTTAAACCCTCCTAGGATTCGAAAATGCTTTATCAATGTTTTTTTACTTCTTACTTCTTCTTACATAAGAAATTAGCCGAAAAACTCTAGCTTTCTATAAAGCTTAAGCAAATTATACTATAGAAACTGGCTCCAAGGCTATTACTATTACTATTACTATTCAAATAAACACCTACTGTGAGTATCTACGAAATCTTCTCATCTTCTATTAAAAACCCATGCGCCTATGCATGCGCCTATGTCTTATGTATAGCTGGCAGAGCATCTTAAAAGCAATAACATGCTAGTAAACGATGCTGACTTAGTAGATGCTTATAAAAGATTGAAAGATTGAAAGATTGAAAAAAATCATGGATGTCTAGCATACAGAGTTCATCGAAAAATCTCTAGGAAAAGTACAGCTTTCTAACGGATATCTTAAAGAATTTGAGCATGCCTTGCCTATACTGCCGTAAAAAGTAAAAAACGAAAGCTAGCTTAAAAGATTATTCTGAAATTCAAAACAATGTTCGCAAAAGCATTGTTTTTCCTGCCTTTCCTAAAAAGAGTGACGGTTCTCAAGAAACATTATTTTCTAAAAAATTTATTAAAGAAATATTGCCAAACTGGATAGGTCAAGATACCTTTGACGATTATGATGAAAACAATAAAAAACAAACGAGGCGAATACGAAATCACCTGCTCCGGCTTTAACAGAGGCCTAAAAAAATACGTCTAAAGAAAAATGAGGCCGCACCGGCCACATCAGCCGCATCATCTAGTAACATGAAATGTTTTTATATACTTCTGCTTTTTTCGCCGGCTCACAAGCCAGGCCTGCTCTTTGCTCTGCCTCGCTAAACAAACGAGGCAAATACGAAATCACCTGCTCCTGCTTTAACAGAGGCCTAAAAAAAAATACGTCTAAAGAAAAATGAGGCCGCATCGGCCGCATCATCTAGTAACATGAAATATTTTTATACTTCTACTTTTTTCGCCGGCTCAAGCGAGGCTTGCTCTGCCTCGCTAAACAAACGAGAGCGAACAAGAAATCGCTTGCCGTAAGATACGTCTAAAGAAAAACTAGAGCCACGTCCTTCAGTAACATCCAGTGTTAAATGAGTATGCTTCCAGTATTCAAATTGATCGGCATCCATGTAAAAACTGCAGCCATGGACACTGCCTAGGCAAACATCATTGTTGCCAAGTTTGAACTCACCTTTGGCAAAACACATCGGCGCCGAGCCATCACAGCAACCACCGCTCTGGTGGAACATAAGTTCGCCGTGATCCTCACGAATAGTATCAATAAAGTCGCAAGCAAGCTTCGTTGTTGTAACACGCTTAAAAATTTTCATTCAGTATATCCTCCTAAAAAACAAGGAGCTTGAAACACCATAGCTCAAGCTCTTTCTATCAGACCAAGATTTTAGCTACCAAGCATGCATTGTAATGCATGGCCCAAGTAGCGTCTACAATATTTATTTAACAGCAGCGACAATCGCAATCACAATCACAATCGCAACCCCTGCCTTGGGAATAATGTTTATATGTTTCTGTCATATCTGTTTATTTATATTTTATTTAACAAGTAAACTATGAAAGGTATTGCTTTTATGCATTACCTTATAAGTCATCAATAGCCTTTCTATTAATCAACAGCTCAATGTCTTTTTGCTTTCTATTCACCCGAAAACTTTTTCCTTCCTGTAGCGATACAACAAAAGAAACACTGCTCCCAGCAGAATCTTTATCTGTATCAAAAATCTTATCAACCTCTTCAGGGCTTAGAACGCAAATCTCCATAAGAGTGCTGCCGCTTATTCTTTTAGATTCAACGCAAACAAGAGCAACAAAACAGTTTTTCCGATATTTCAAAGAGAAATCCCAGTAAAGTATTCTACTCTTAACCCCTCTTGGAGTGCTATCATATTTAACTAGAAGCTGCCGTGAAGCTGCATCAGTATCAATACTAAAAACAGGACTCCTCTCGGCATCAATCTCAATTAAGGAGATTTTTCTCTTCCCCCGTCCTGCTGTTCCCAAATTGCGTTTATCAAGCTGGGTAACTCGCCAAAGAACAGCCCCATGAAAAATATCTTTTATGTTCATAACAATGTTTTAAATCTTTTAAATATCTTTTTTCTCAGCAAGGAACAGGTGAAAGAACCTGAAAAAACATCAGGCTTTCACCGGCTCCTTAAAATACTTTATCTACAGCTAAGAATAACCCGAGACAAAATAAGCTAAGACGCTAAGAATCTAAAAGAATCCTAGCTTATTTTTATCGTAAGAAATAAGCATGTTTTTGTTTTGGCGATAGTGGTTAAGCATCATAAGATGGTTCTCACGGCCAAAACCCGATTTTTTATAGCCACCAAAAGGTGCATGCGCTGGATACAAATGATAACAATTCACCCACACCCGGCCAGCTTGAATAGCCCTTGGCACCTGATAAAGCTGATGCGCATCACGAGTCCATACCCCGGCGCCTAGGCCATACAGTGTGTCATTGGCAATTTTTATCGCTTCAGTTTCGTCTCTAAAGGTAGTAACCGAGACAACCGGCCCGAATATCTCTTCTTGGAACACTCGCATGTTATTTTTTCCAAAGAAAATGGTTGGCTCAATATAATAGCCATCCGCAAGACCATTGGTGAACTTCATAGCCTTGCCACCGGTAAGCACCTCGGCGCCTTCTTTTTTTCCGATGTCAAGATACGAAAGAATTTTCTCATACTGATCTTTAGAAACTTGCGCGCCCATCATGGTATCCATGTTCAAGGGATTACCCACTTTAATGGCCTTCGTTCGCGCAATCACTCGTTCCAAAAAAGCTTCGCGAATAGATTCATCCACAAGAATACGAGAGGGACATGTGCATACCTCGCCTTGATTAAGAGCAAACAGCACGGCGCCTTCAATGCATTTATCAAAAAAGGCATCGTCTTCATCCATAACAGATTTGAAAAAAATGTTGGGCGATTTTCCGCCAAGCTCCATAGTTACCGGGTTAAGATTTTCCGAGGCATACTGCATAATGAGACGGCCAGTGGTGGTCTCGCCAGTGAAAGCCACTTTCTTCACACGTTTGGATTGAGCCAAAGGCTTGCCGGCTTCAGGGCCAAAGCCCGTAACCACATTCACCACACCGGGGGGAATGACGTCTTTAAGCATATCCATCAGCACCAAAATGCTAGAGGGAGTTTGCTCGGCTGGTTTCATAACCACGCAGCAGCCTGCTGCCAAGGCCGGCGCCAGCTTCCATGTTGCCATAAGCAAGGGGAAGTTCCAAGGGATAATTTGCGCCACAACACCAACAGGCTCTTTAATGTTCATAGAGAGCGTGTTGCCATCTAACTCACTAGCCGTTCCTTCCTCCGTGCGGATGACGCTGGCAAAATACCGAAAATGGTCAACGCAAAGTGGCAAGTCGGCAAGAGTTGTCTCTCGGATAGCCTTGCCATTTTCTACAGCTTCAATTAAGGCTAGATGGTCGAGGTTTTTTTCTATGGTATCAGCTATCTTCAGCAGAACGCCACTTCGCTCGGTTGCCGATGTTTTCGACCATGTTAGAAAAGCCTTATGCGCGGCATCTAACGCTAGGTCAATATCCTTAGCATTCGATCGGGCCACCACGTTCATCACCTTCCCATCCATGCCAGAAATATTTTCAAAATACTTCCCATCTACAGGGGCTGTGGGTTTTCCGCCAATAAAGTTTTCGTATTGTTTATGAAACGTAGGACGTTTCATGGTTGCCTCTGTGACAACAGCTTGAGTAGTTTCCATTCTGACCTCCAGAAAAAAAACATATGGAAGCGGGCAGAACACTTTAAGAAAAGTGGCTAGCCTATCCGCCTCTAAGTGTTTTAATGAAAGCATACAGGCATGCTGTATGCCGCTTCAGATGAATAGCAAAAGATTTATGGAGAAAAGAAAAAAGCCCAAGCAAGAACTACACCCAAAGATAGCAGATAATCTGTTACCAAGAATGCCCTATAACCACTTATAGGGATGAGCAGGCTATTTTCTGATACTACAAAGAAAAAGAAATATTTACATTTTATCCCTTGTTCTCTTTGACTACCCCTCTCTAAGCATTATACGCTGACATGAAAAAAACAAGCAAAAAAAATTATTAATTTTTTTTTCAACAAGAATGAGCCAGCATGAGACAAAAAAATTCATGGCTAGGGAAAACAACTATATCTATGAATTTAAAAATTAATAAAAGAACAATAATTTTTTTTCCTGCTTTTTTCAGCATCCGATTGCAGCAAAGCTTGAAACCATGCCATATTTTTTTGATTCCTGCTACGAAGCACTATATAAGAGTTGTTATGAAACAGCCTCGCTTCGCCATGGAAATCTTTTGAAAATTCGGCAAAATTGTTTTTATGAACGAAACTAAAAATCCAATCAGCCTCAAGAGGCTTGCTTACAGGTTTAAACCTAGATTCTAAAAGCAAAAACGATTCTATGCAGGAAGCTGTTTGCCGTTCCTTGAAAAGATGAAAGCGCGAATCTAGAAAGCGCTTATCGAGGAAAATAGGAATTGGCACATGTTCATCTAGCATGTTTGCTCGCAAAGAACGAAATCCATCAGATCCTAGAAAAAACGAAAACAGTGAACGTTTTGAGCGCTGATCATCTAGATTAAGCACTCCGGGAAATTTCACTGCAGCATATGTATTTTGCTTTATGCTTTTCCCGCCATCCTTAGCCCAGGCATCGGCAATCATTTCTAGCAGAAGCTGCTCAAGTAAAGAGAATGAGTACAGCGAGCCCACTAAACGTGTATGGCCTACTTCCTTGAATTCTTCGATGCGGTCTTCATTCTTGAGAGGTCTTTTAGCTTCGCTACTCTCTGTGCTGATATAGCTAGGGTTTCTAAAGTAGATGGGAAGAACAAAAGAAAGATAGACGCCATTAAAAATATACAGAAAAAGCAAGGCATAACTTAGCCGAT
>JAUXHF010000086.1 GCA_030621685.1 Spirochaetota bacterium | reverse complement strand
TAGAAAATACCAGATTATCTCTTTGAGCTAAGCCGCTTGTCCAAAACGATATAAATTCCTTATTCTCTGTGCAGGTCAGCGCCAAAGCCTTGTTTGAATCGCAGGAATAGCAGAATAGCAGAGTAACTTGACTGAAGCCTAAAACAAAACTTTCGCCGCACTTTCCAAAATCGCCATGCTCAAAACTCCCTTAGCTTCGGCTATCAGCTTAAAAATGCTTTTCCAAATGCTTTTCCATAGCGCTTCGTTCTAAGCTCCTTGTCCAAAACGATATAAATTCCTTATTCTCTGTGCAGATGAGCGCCAAAGCCTTGTTTGAATCACAGAATAGCTTGGCTGAAGCCTAAAACAAAACTTTCGCCGCACTTTCAAAATCGCCATGCTCGAACTCCCTTAGCTTCGGCAGTGAGCTTAAAAATGCTTTTCCATAACGCTTCGTTCTAAGCCGCTTGTCCAAAACAACACAAATTCCCTTATCATTCTCTGTGCGGATGAGCCGGCCAAAGCCTTGTTTGAATCGCAGAATAGCTTTGGGCAGAGAATATTCCATAAATGAATCACCACCGTTTTTTTTGATCTCTTCACTCCTAGCCTCAAAAACCGGATCTGCTGGCGACTCAAAGGGAAGTTTCACTATGATAATACAGGAAATATTCTGACCACGTACATCTACGCCCTCCCATAGCGAGTTCACGCCCAACAACACACAACGAGGCGAGCTTTGTATTTCTTCTATCATGGCTGTCCTGCTATGTAGCCCTTGGAAAAGTAGCTTTATATCCAGTTTCGCCAGCTGCGGCAACACCAGCGCTGCCACTTTCCGTAACATTGAATACGAAGTAAAAAGAACCATTGTTTTCCCCTCAAAAAATTGGCCTACCCTAACAATAACTTTCGCCACTTCCTGCATAAAACCTTTATCACGAAAATCTAAAAAATCTCTTGGCCTATAGAGTACACAGTGTTTTGAATAGTTGAAATGTGGCTCAAGTTTCAGCTCAAAGAGCTTTTTGCCCTCAAGTTCCTGCAAGCTCAAAGAGTTTTTAAAAAACTTAAAACGCTTATCGCCGCTCTCGCCTATCGCCAAAGTAGCCGAAGTAAACACCGCCGTTTTAAGATTCATAAATAACTGCTGTGCTATTTCTGAGCTTACCTTGATAGGTGATATATGGAATCCTAAGGCTTTGCCCTTGCCCTTATCTACAAAGGCTACATTCCCTGTCATGTGTTTATTGGAGCTAGACGCTTTATTGAAAGCAGGAGCCGAAATCCACTTTACTTCATTCTCTTCGTTATCGGCTAAAAGCCGAGCCATGTTCTCCTGAAAACCTAGCAGCCTATTAGCATAACTAGAAACATGCATACGCTGACGTTCCAGCTCAAAGGTTTCGGTAGTGCTGTCATCTAAAAGCCTGCCTAAAGGCAAAAGCGATTGGCTAAGCTCATCTAACAAAAGCATGAGGTTACGTAGCAAGGCCTGCAGATGTTCTTGCCAAAGTTCGCCTGTTTTCATGGCATCATGAATTCGCAATTTTATTTCAAATCTAGACTCTCCCGAAGCAGGGTCTTGCTTGGCTGCTGCTAGGTTTCCGCCTATCCCCTTAGCTGCTACTGCTACTGTGGCGGCGGCGGCCTTAGGCATAGAGCCATGTAACACTCTTTGTATCTCATCGAAAATAGGCGAGCTTCTTTTAATATAGCCTTCGGCAACTTTGAAAAATTCTTCTTTTATTCTCAAAACCTCTTTACTCAACCGCAGCGCATCAATGGTTTTTTTTCTGCTTGCCGATTCGTTTTGGAATTTCAGAAGTCGCCTAGAGAGTTCCCCAAAAATACTGCCTCTATGCAAGGCTCTGGGTTTCCCAGCGCGATTACTCCTCAAATTTCCGCCAAAATTTCTCTGATAGCCTATTTGCTCTAGCGTTTGCCGGACATCATATTCTGTAAACCCCTTAGCAAAATAACTACGCAGAGCTTCTTCCAAATGATGCGCTTCATCCACTATCAATCGGCTGTAGGCAGGAAGCAAGGCTTCGCCACCTGCCTTATTTCCTTTCATCGCTAAATCGGCGCAGAGAATATGATGGTTCACAACAAATAACTTCGCCTTAGAAATTTTTTCTCTGGCCCTGCCGTAAAAACATTTATTTTTATGCTGGCATAAAGAAAGGCGACAAGCATCATTTTCGGCGCAAAGAGATTGCAAGACATCTTTTGGCGGTGGCCGGTACAGTTCGCTGAAGTCCCCAGTTTCAGTTTGCTGGCACCATGCATGTATTTCCTCAAGCTGCTTAGCTTGCCCTGGCCCTTCAAATAAATCGCCATGATATTCTCCTTTCGCCAAAGTATCTAGATACTTCTGCCAACAAAGATAGTTAGATTTCCCCTTTACAATAGCAATTTCTGGTAATTTCTTATCGATAATTTTTTTTAAAAGCGGGATGTCTTTCCGAGTGAGCTGCTCTTGGAGAACATGGTTCTGCGTGGCAATAACTAAAACTTCGCCTTGTTCCATAGTATGCAGTACCGCCGGCAGAAGATAGGCTAAGGATTTGCCCGTCCCTGTGGGAGCCTCGCAAACAAAGAAACTTTCTTCTTCGAAGGCCTTAAGAACTTGCTCGGCCATGCGGAGCTGATTAGCTCGCTTCGAGTATTCATGAATATGCTGGTCTGCTTTCTTGAAAAAACCCAGTACATCCTCAAGCAATATCTCGCCCTTTCTTTTTTTAATGGCCTTCTTTTTTTTCTGAACTTTTTCCATGCCAGCGCCACGAGTAAGCGCTACTGTAGCTCTGCTCTGCTCGCTGATATGTGCCGGCATCGCTCTTAGCATCTTGCACTTCAAAACGAGACCCTCTTCAAGTCCTTCTGCTTTAAAAAAATAGATGCTGGCTGCTTTTGGATCTTCAGGCATATTAACATTACGAGGATTACAAGAATCTTTCAAATGCTCTAGCATTTTTTCGAGAGCTTGTTCTATCTCCCCGTTTAGATAGAGAAGGTTTTTAGCTACAGGCCAGGCCTCCTGAAAATATACCAAGAATATTGAATCACAGAAATACTCCCAATGGCTTACTATTTTTTGAATATGCGAAATTTTGTTTAGCACACAAACTTTTGAAAAATCCGCTAGAAGATTTTGCTTGTTGAGAAACCCCTGCACAGCATAAAGACCTTGCAATTTCTCTGGTTTAGAACAGCCTTCTGCTGCCTTGCTCTCCAAGCTTCTTGCCGTAGCTACGCGCTGCACATGTTTTCGTAATGTATCAAAGCACTTCCTAAAACTTTCTTTCTCAAAAAGCAGGAACTCTGCTTCTTCGGCGCCAAAATAGCCGCCAAGATGATCCTTGGGTTTTTTTGAAATATCGCTCATAACAAAAGTTTGGCAGACTTCATAGAGTTCGTCTGCTGAATATAAGAATAAATTTAAAATCTATTTCTATCTGTTTTTGCTTAGCTTTTACAAATGGCTTCTCTACTTAACTTCTTCATAGCCTAACTCGATATATTCTTATTCATCTGCTGTTTTCTTATGCTATTAAATAAGACATGTTTTCCTTTCATGCTTTGCCTCTTAATTTTTATCTGAAAGCTAAAAAAATTTAGGAATTTATCTGTTTAGGTATGTATTTGATAGTTTTTATGAAAGGTATCACTAAGGAAAAATTTAGGAAAAATGGAGCTTGCTGCTACTTGGCTACTTAAATACTTAACCGTACTTTTGAAAAGCCCTAGCTTATATCAGTGAGACTGTTTAAACCTTAGGTTTAGCTTAGTTGAGAAAAAATTTTGCTTTCCATAAACTTTGTAAACTTTGAATACGTCCTTAGATATTAAAAAGATAGTCTAAAGCGTATAGCTTCATAAGAAAGCGTATAGCTTCATAAGAAAGCGCATAGCTTCATAAGAAAGCACATAGCTTCATAAGAAAGCGTGTAGCTTGTGCGAGCAAGCCTTACTACAGGTTTACTCTTAAAACTAGCACAGCAAACAAATTCGCAGCTTGTATAAACGCAAAACGGCAGTGTGACGTAAAACGGCAGTGTGCCAGAAAGAAGCTAAGCACCCCCGAGCAAGTCTTACTACAGGTTTACTCTTACTATATAGCACAGCGCAAACAGATTTGCAGCTTGTATAAGAGCAAAACGGCAGTGTGCCAGAAGCTAAGCTTAGCATGCAGCTACCTCTACCTTCGCTGCCTCGCGCGCGCTGCTGCTCCATAGAGCTAAATACTAAGCAAAAGCCGTTACTTTATCTTTGAGAACATTCAGCGGATGCATGCCAACAAGCCTATCTACTAGCTCAGCATTTTTAAAAATAAGTAAGGTTGGTATACTGCTCACCTCGTAACGAGAGGCTATGCCTTGATTACTATCCACATCTACTTTAGCAATAGTAGCTTTGCCTGCTAACTCATCGGCTAGTTGGTCTACTATGGGGCCTTGCTGGCGGCAGGGACCACACCACTCAGCCCAAAAATCAACAAGGACAACGCCATTAGAAATTGTTTCGTTAAAATTACTTTCATCTAAAATTTTTAGCTTATCGCTGGCCATTGTGAATCTCCGTTTTTCAGTTATGTATTAACTTTTTTATAGCTGGTTGAAGCCGTTTTATTAAAGACTGTACAGGCTAACAAGACTACAACTCTCAAAGAAAAAATAGCTTGCTTGCATCCGATGCATCCTTTAAACACAGGTTAATTGTAAAAAGCTTGTTTTTGAAAATCACTCTCTTTAACCTATTCATAGAAAGTATAATGTCTTTTTTTGTAAAAAAAAGCAAAAAATCTAAACTTAGCTCAGTTTCATCATATTTTCTACCCCCTAGAGAGAAACAGCTCTTCTGGGATTGATATTCCCTAGCCTGCAAGCTAGCGTTTTCAGCAAGGGATGACTGGTTTTGGATATACATGCATGCCTGCAAGCAACCTAGGTCAGGTAAATATCTGGTAAATATTTTTCAGCCTAAGCCAGCAAGTTAAAAAAACTTCGGTTTTTATTTAACATGAGTGCCGCTAAGGTTTCTTGCTAAGGCTCAATACATACTGCTCAAAAACATACTGCTCAAAAAATTCCAAGTAGCCGCGCCATCTTTCACAGAAAAACCTAGCAAGGAATTTTAGCGAATTTAGCCAAACCTAGTGTTAGGCAAAACTGGCAAGACCGATATTTCTAATGTGCAAATAATACGCTTATCGCCTAGAAGCAATTTTTTTATATTAAGAATGTAAGTATTATTTCAATAACATGGAGATATGTTTTTCAGGAATTTTGCTTTTTACAAAAACAAAATATACAAAACAAAATAGATAGCTACCCGCATTTTAACAACAATAGATTAAACCAAACACGTATGAGAATATTGCCCAGCAACTTACGGGAATATCGCAAAGCGGTTTCAAAAAACCCGCTTAAGAGCCGCCTGCAGCAAGTGAAAAACTGCCTGCAAATTTTGACAGAAGAAAATGACGAATATTTCGAAAAAAATTCCAAACTACATATCATTCTCTTCATTCTTGTTATTGGCTTTATTTATTTTTTTATTTTCTCTATCATCAGTTATCTGAACGAGAACTACATTGTTTTTATCATAAAGGTGTTTCTTACTGTCCTAACCATTATTATCTTCTCCATGCTTCTCTTTCGAACTGTTTTGCATATAAAGCGTATCAGCCATATCATCACCATCATCTTTCTTATTTTCTTAGTGTCTATAAACTATTATGAAAACCTTGACCAATACTCTTCCATATGGATAATAACCTTTCCGCCAGTGTCGCTGTCTTTAGTGGGCGTGAAACGAAGCTTGTTTTTTTCTGGCACCTTGTACCTGCTCCTTGGTATGCTTGGCGTATTAGGCAGAATTATTGATGCTAATCTTTATTACTTTATTACTCTTTTAAGTGTTTATACCGCCGTCTTGATGATTAGCATACTCTACCAAAGAACCCAAAATACTATTTTTAAAAAACTAAAACATAGCAAAACTAAACTAGATCAAGCCCATAGCGAAATGTACCGCAAAGTACAAGAATACGAAAAGATAATAAAAAACGTAGATGAAGGTATCTTTATTGTAGATGCCGATCTGCAATTCCAAGCAACGCACTCTCAGATGCTTTTAGACATTTTAGAAATAACAAAAATTCCAGCCTTAGCCACCTTTCGTGATGTGTTCAAAGATGGCGCCTTCATTTCAAAAATTACAGAACTTGAAACATTTATGAAGAGCATCTTACACCAGAAAATTCTAAACAATAAGCAATTCTATCTCGATTTTTACATTCGTGAACATGAAGATTTCTTTGTGGAAGAAGAACAAGTCCGCTTAAAAAAACTACAGTTTTTTTTTTCAGCCATAGAACAAAATAACGGAAACAATCATCTTCTTTGCCGAGTCAAAGATGTCACCTTAGCTAACGCTATTGAAGAAAAAATACATCGTCAAGAAGAACTAAAAGATAGAGAAATGAAAATGTTTTTCGAGATTATTAATTTGGAATCTGATGAACTCAAGCTCTTCATAGAAAACACATGGGCGAAAAAAGAATCCCTTCAAGAAATTATAGAAAATTCCTTCATTCAGGCTGATACAGCTCTGCCCAAGCATGCTGAAACTGAAAAATTACAAGAACATTTACGGAAAAAATTTGTCTTGATGCTAGGCATTCTCCATTCCATTAAGGGGAATGCCGGCGCTATTGGCTTTTATTCCTTCTCCTTATTTATCCACGAGCTAGAAGAAGCACTGGGGAAATTGCAAACAGATTACTCTAACTTCATCCCTATCAAGAAAAAAAAGGGCTTAGCCTATACGTACATAGACACCCTGGAAATAGAATTACAAAAAATAAACACAGGTATTAAAAAACTAACTAACTTCAATAACCAATATAAGAATTTCAAAAAAACTACCCTGCAAAGTATCGTGAAGAGAGTGCAACGTTATATAGAAATAGCATCGGGAAAAAACAAATTAGCCCTGCGATTGCAAAGCAAAAATTTTGATGAATCGCTGCTTTCTTTAAACCATAACCTTCAAGAACTGGTCAGCGAAGTTTTTATACAGTTCGTAAAAAACTCTATAGCCCACGGCATAGAAACACCCGAGCAACGCAGAAAACATGGAAAAGCCCTAGAAGCTTCTATCGAAATTAGCAGTGAACTAAAATTCAATAAAAATTTAGTCTTACGCTATCGTGATGATGGCAAAGGTCTAAGCCCACAAAAAATCCGAGACTATGCACGCAATAAACTACAATACAGTAGCTCTGATGCCGAAAAACTAACAGAACAACAACTCTATAATCTTATTTTCCACCAAGAGTTTACCACCAAAGATGAAGTAACCTTAGATGCTGGTAGAGGCATCGGCCTCAATTTTGTGAAAACAAGCTTACGCAAATATAACGCTGATATTCAAGTGCAAAATAATATTGGCGAAGGCTTATGCTTCATCATTGAAATACCCCTCATCCAATTCTTGAAAAATTCCTCGGCGCTGCACGCCTTGCCAGTTAGCCCTTGCATTTCAAAAAGCTATTCTACTAAGCCAGCTTTAGTTTCTTGATGCCCTCTGCCCTCTATTGGTTTTTATATGCCCCCCCAATATTAGAATTAATTGGTGGGTGATGGTGTGGGATCAAATTCCCATGCTGCCTCGGCCCTACGAAAAGCACTTTGTTGGTTAGGAGGCGTGCCCGTATCTAAATTTAATTTCAATCTTGGGTAAGTGCCGCCGCCAAAGCTCCAGCTATTAGCATCCCAGCCACTGAAAGTAGCAGCTAATTTTAAGTCTGCTAATGTTTTTGTTTCCACCATTGCATCCACAGTAG
>JAUXHF010000324.1 GCA_030621685.1 Spirochaetota bacterium | reverse complement strand
AGCTCCAATTTTTGTTTTCGTTTTTGAATATAGCTATTTCCGCCCAGTTCAGTTTTCATACTTTCCAATTCACGTATTAGCTTATCTTTATTTTCTTCAGATAACTTAGCCCCAGCAATTTTTTTCAATCCAGCAATTCTTTTAAGTGTTTGCGTAGCTAAGCTGCCATATTCTTGTATATCAACAAGAAGCGCCGTTATGAACGCTTTAAGAGAGTCGCTTAAAACATCGGCATCCCGATGTCCTTCCCAGCTCTTTATAAACTTCAACACGTTATAAGCTTTATGCTCTTGTGCTGTGAGCTTAGCAAGCTGCTTTTTATTTAATTCTTCTTTAATAAATTCATCATAGGCCTTCCAAAATTCCTCACTTAAGGGCAGGGGTTTTTCGGCTTTCTCAAGGCAGCATATATCAGGCTCTACATCTTCAAAATCAACCAGCTTTGCCTTAAATGTTCCATTTTCATCCAATGGTATTCTGTAGGCGTAAAGCCTATCCTTTTTGATGAAAACAAAGAGCTCATTGTTTTCATGCACTTTACAGGTTTTTAATTTTTTAGGAAATTTATTTAGGCCTGCAATAAGCTGGGGATGTTCTTCTTTTAATTTCTCATATTTCACTAACATGTTGTTGTAGAAATTTAGCACTTCTGCATCTTCTGGGTTTCTTTGAACTTTTGTGTAGAGGTTGGAGGCCGTGGGGATTTCATCAGCATTAAAAATTTTAGAATCTTCGCCTAACACTTTATGGATGAGAAACATTTTCTGGCTGGCAATTTCTCTGCTACGCACATACATAGCGCCTTTCTCGGTGGGAAAGAAGTTAGCAATATAAAGTTTATCAAAAACTTTTTTGCTAATGCGATTAATTCGCCCAACGCGCTGGATAACCCGAACCGGATTCCAAGGTATATCGTAATTAATAACGATGCCTGCTCTATTAAAGTTAAAGCCTTCAGACATTCTATCGCTACAAAGAAGGATATTAAAATCGTTGGCTGGCTCTTTGTATGTGGCATCAAAATTGGCATTAAGCTCTTCTAGTTTTTTCTTACCCAGGGGTTTTTTAACTACGAAAACAGAATTTCCAAATTCCCTTTCTAATTTCTTCTCCAGATGTTCTACGGTAGCTATATATTCTGAAAAAATAATAACCTTTCGTTGTGGCTCTTCTCCCTCCGGTGTTTTATTTAAAATGCCCTTTACTTTTTCAGCAAGCGTTATTGCCTTGGGGTCATTTTCAGTTAACTTTAGGTCTTCAAGTTCTTCCAAGATTTCTTCGAAAAGAAGGATATCAGAGCGTATCGCTTCAAAAAAATCTTTTTTACGCTTAAAATTATTGACCTTATAAACTTTATTTTTTCTCAATTTCTTTTTTTCATCATGCTCATCTAGCGATTCTATCCAGTCATTAATTTCCTTTTCAATTTCTTCTTCATCCAATTCATAAATTTTCTCCACCAGCTTTCTATCTAGCACATATGTGTCAGATTTTCCTAAAAACCCTTCCACCTGTTCTGTAATTCTTTTAAAACTACGGATGCTTTTTTCAAAAGCACCAAAGGAGCTTTCAAAACGTTTGACAACAAGCCTGCGTATGAAATCAGACAAATTCTGCTGTGACATAAGCGAAAAGCCATGTTCGGAAGATCCTATTTTAGCGGCACTTCCCTCGTATTCTTCTGGCTTATAAATGGCG
>JAUXHF010000032.1 GCA_030621685.1 Spirochaetota bacterium | reverse complement strand
ATTATCAATCAATTAACAAACTATTATTTTACTGACTCATAGGAGGTCAAAGTGATACTTTACAAAAAACACATACTCATAGCTATAGTTAGCATTTTCATAGCATCTTTTTTCACACTCTCACTAAGCGCTGCTGAAGAAGTAGAAGTTCATCATTGGTGGACATCCGGCGGAGAAGCTGCTGCTCTTCAAGTACTCAAAAAAGACTTAGAGAACAAAGGCATTACATGGAAAGATTCCGGCGTAGCCGGTGGTGGTGGCGCGCAAGCCATGACCGCTCTAAAAGCACGAATATCGGCAGGCACCCCGCCAACAGCCGTTCAGATGCTAGGCTTCGATATCAACGATTGGGCAGAACTTGGTTATTTAGCCGATTTAAATAACATTGCCAAAGAAGATAATTGGGATTCTGTAATCCCCAAAGCATTGCAACGTTTTTCGAAATACAATGGCGTCTGGGTAGCGGCTCCTGTCAATGTCCATTCGGTAAATTGGGTATGGGGAAACCGAGAAATCTTAAGCAAGGTTGGCGTGAAAAAAAGCGATTTGAAAACTTGGGATAATTTCATCAAGGCCGCCAAGAAAGTTCAAGCTGCAGGCTATATTGCCTTTGCCCATGGGGGCCAGGATTGGCAAGACGCTACTGTCTTTGATAGCATCATTTATGCTACCGGTGGTCGTGATTTCTATATCAAAACCATGATTGAACAAGACACCAACGCTATTAAATCGGCAACTATGCGCCGTGCTTTCGATAGATTCCGTGAATTCGGAAACTTACTCGATGACAACTTCTCCGGCAGAGAATGGAGCCAAACTACCGCTTTAGTAATAAACGGTGAGGCTGCTTTCCAAATTATGGGAGATTGGGCAAAAGGTGAGTTCGTGAAAGCTGGCAAAAAACCCAATAGCGACTTTGTCTGCTTCCGTGTTCCCGGCACTCAAGAGGCCGTACTCTTTAACTCGGACCAATTCGCCATGATAGAAGTGGGCGATAATCGCCGCGATGCTCAAGAGGCCATGGCCAAAGCTGTTATGGACCCCAGTTTCCAATCGACCTTTAACGTTGTAAAAGGCTCGGTGCCAGCTCGCGTTGATGTGCCTAATACCGCCTTCGATTTCTGCGGAAAAAAGGGCATGCTTCAGCTTGCTACCGCTAATAATAATAATACCATGCTAGGTAGCATGGCCCATGGGCATGCAGGCAAACCTGCTATAAAAAACGCTTATTTTGATGTCGTAACTACTTTTCTTAATGACGCAAGTATGAGTTCTAGAGAAGCTTCTAGCAATCTTGCTAATGCTATTTTTGCTGCCCAAGAATAAGTGTATACAAATATATAAGTACTTGCTTATCTTTTTTATAGAAACATATTTTACTTCGTAAAATATGTTCTTGAAGCCGATGAAGTTGTATCAAAAAATATAGCTTCATCGGTTTTCTGTAGCAATGGCTAGCCGATATAAAACTCGCTTCAATTGGCATACTTGGCTAGAAACTCTTCTTCCAAAATTTGTTTTATTGCCATCTTTTCTGCTCGCCATTGTAGCTATCTATGGTTTCATTTCTTGGACAGCCGTTCTATCCTTTAGCAAATCCACTATTCTTCCAAACTACGAATGGGTAGGCTGGCATCAATATCAAAAGCTTTGGGCAAACCCGAACTGGTATATTGCCTTAAAAAACCTTTTCATTTTCGGCAGTCTCTACATTAGCCTATCCTGTGCTATCGGCTTAGCACTGGCTATTCTCATCGACCAGAAAATCCGCTTAGAGTGGCTTCTCCGTCCGCTTATGCTGTATCCCATGGCGCTTTCCTTTATAGTAACGGGTACGGTGTGGAAATGGATTCTTAACCCCGGCTTTGGCATTGAAAAATCGATGCACCGAATTGGTTTTGAGAGCTTCACCTTCGATTGGATTATTAATTCTGATAAAGCAATTTATACCCTAGTTATTGTCGCCGTTTGGCAGACCTCTGGTTTTGTTATGGCTATGTTTTTAGCCGGCCTCAGAGGCATAGATAGCAATCTTACCAAAGCCGCTTATTTGGAAGGCGCTAATCTTTTTCAGATTTACTGGAAAGTCATTATCCCTCAGTTGCGCTATACTTTAGTCAGCGTTGTTATTATCTTAGGACACCTCGCTATTAAAAGCTACGATTTAGTTATTGCCCTTACCGGCGGAGGCCCAGGGAAATCTACCGAGGTACCCGGAACTTTTATGTATTCTTATACTTTCACACGTTCTCGCATGGCTATTGGCTCTGCTAGTGCTATTATTATGTTGCTTATGATAGCTGCAATAATCATCCCCTACCTCTATAGCGAAATGCGCTCTCGGGAAGAATAGCCGCTGCTTATACCCGTTATACCCTCTTATATACCCGCTTATATACACTTAAGACCAGCTATATACATTGACCCCATTCAGCCTCAAGCCCCAGCCCCTGCCCCCAGCCCATTTCCCACCTGCACTCAGAAAAAGAGTAACCCAAGCAAACTACAAGAAGCGTAACTGATGAGCACTAACGATAACATAATATATGTCTCTGGTAAGCTATCGCGCTTTTTTATTTATGCCATATTGCTACTAGCTACGCTTTTTTATTTATTTCCGCTTTACGTCATGCTAGCTACTTCTTTTAAGACTTTAGATGAAATTAGAATTGGTGATATGCTCGCCTTCCCCCAGTTTTTCACCCTCGATTCTTGGGTAAACGCTTGGGGGAAAAGTTGCATTGGCGTGGAATGCTCAGGCTTAAAAGGATACTTTCTTAACTCTATTAAGATGGCCCTGCCTGCTGTACTCATATCGACCATCTTAGGGGCATTAAATGGCTTTATTCTTACAAAATGGAGGTTTCCTGGGCATACTCTCATATTTGGGCTTATGCTTTTTGGTTGTTTCATTCCCTTCCAATCAATTTTAATTCCCATGGCCTTAGTTCTAGGAAAATTGAAGTTAGCCGGCGGCATTACGGGGCTGATTATTGTACATATTACCTATGGCATCGGGTTTACAACCTTGTTTTTTCGTAATTACTACATTAACGTTCCAACGGAAATATTAAATGCTGCCAAAATGGAGGGTGCTGGATTTTTCACTATCTTTCTAAAGATTTTCGTGCCAGCCTCTCTGCCTATTTTCATGGTCAGCATCATCTGGCAATTCACCAATGTTTGGAATGATTTTCTTTTCGGAGTATCTTTTGCTGGCGGTAAGAACTACCCCGTAACGGTGGCTCTCAATAATTTGATAAACAGCACCACCAGTGGTAAAGAGTATAATGTTGATATGGCAGCGGCGATAATCTCGGCTGCGCCCACCCTGCTGGTTTATGTGCTGGCTGGAAAATACTTCGTTCGCGGGCTTTTAGCAGGCTCTGTAAAAAAATAATACCATCTGTTTCCCATGAGTTTTTTAGAAATTAAACAACTAACAAAAAAGTTTGCCAAAACCACCGTCTTCAAAGATATTAATTTACAGATAGAGAAAGGGGAATTTATTGTTTTATTAGGCCCTTCGGGCTGCGGAAAATCCACCTTGCTAAATTGCATTGCCGGCTTGCTGAGTACAGACAGCGGCCAGATAATGATGGAGGGCGAGGACATGAATGTAAAGCATCCTTCTAAACGTGATATTGCTATGGTTTTCCAATCTTATGCGCTTTACCCCAACATGACTGTAGGCAAAAACATCAGCTTTGGCATGAAGGTCAGGCGAATTCCTGAAAAAACAATACAAGAAAAAGTCTCTCAAGTTGCTGGCATTTTGAACATCACTGAGCTTCTTAACCGCAAACCCTACCAGCTTTCCGGGGGCCAGCAGCAACGCGTGGCCATTGGTCGTGCTTTAGTCCGTGACCCCAAGCTTTTTTTATTTGATGAACCGCTCTCTAACCTTGATGCCAAATTGCGCTTGAAAATGCGCACCGAAATAAAACGGCTTCATAAAAACCTTAAAACTACTATTATTTATGTAACCCACGATCAAGTAGAGGCCATGACCTTGGCCGATAAGATCGCCGTCATCAATCATGGCAAAGTGATGCAGTTTGCCAGCCCTAAAGAAATATATTTTTCGCCAAACAGCGCTTTTGTCGCTCAATTCATAGGCTCTCCGCCCATGAATCTTATTCCGGCAAGCATCACCAAAAATGCCACTCATTACCAGATAGGCATAGGAAATAAAGGCAAGCAAGCTAGCTTTTCGCTAGCCATTCCCGCAGGCAATACATTGGCTAAGGCTAAGCATAGCCGCCTTCAGTTGAAAAATAATGAATCTAGGAAAATTCTGCTAGGCATTCGCCCAGAGAACATTTATCTTGCCAAGAACATCGCGGGCAGCAAAAAACTTAGCGCTTGGAAACTAAGCATGCGTTTAGATTTCATTGAGCCACATGGCGCTGATAACCAGCTTATCTTAGACCTTGATGGCATGGAGATAATCTGTCGCTTGCATAGCGACATCCTGTTACCCAAAACATCGGAAACAGAATTTTATTTAGATTTAAACAAAGCCATTTTTTACGATGCTGAATCTGGAGAATGCCTCTCTTAAAAAAAACTATCTTATATTAAAAACTGAACTGCTTTTAACAAGCAATTCGTACTTTTAGCAAACACGTACACAACGAGTATAAACATTATGGAAAAAAAACAAGAATCGAGATCCTGGGCAAAGCCATTCGGCGAAACGCTTACATTGCATAACGGGGTAACCATACCACAGCTGGGCTTAGGCAGCTACCAAATAAACGAAGGCCAAGAAGTTGTTGATGCCGTGCGCGAAAGCCTGTTGCTTGGCTATCGACATATTGATACAGCCTCTATTTATCAAAATGAGCATGGCGTTGGCCAGGGTTTTCGGGAAAGCGGCCTTCCCCGTGATGAAGTTTTCATCACCTCCAAAGTATGGAACGCTGAACAGGGTTATGAAAATACCTTGCTTGCCTGTGAGAATTCCCTAAAAAGACTTCAAATGGATTACCTCGATCTTTATCTTATCCATTGGCCTAGCCCCGATACAAAGCTTTCTTTAGCAACATGGAGCGCTTTAGAAAAGCTTTATTCAGAAAAAAAAGTTCGTGCTATTGGCGTTTCTAACCATAAGGAGCATCATTTGAAAGATATTTTCAAGGCTTGTCGCATTCGCCCCATGGTTAATCAAATTGAATTACATCCGCAATTTCCGCAAGCTAAGCTGCAAGCTTTTTGCAAGGAAAATAATATTATTATAGAATCTTGGGCGCCGCTCACTCGCGGGAAAATATTTGGAAAGAAGCCGCTTCCTCAATTAGTGGAAAAATACAGTAAAAGCGCCGCCCAAATAATACTGCGCTGGCATATTCAGCAAGGCTTAGTCGTGCTGCCTAAATCAAAGAACATATCTAGAATAAAAGAAAATGCTGATGTCTTTGAATTCAACTTAGAACCTGCCGATATGATTGCCATGCAAGAGCTTCAAGGTAAGCGAATTTGGGCGGACCCAGACACTTTAGACTTCGGCAGAGTTTTATAATGTATAAAATAAGACCGCCTGGTTGCAGGTTGCTGGTTGCTCTATCGTAGTAAGCCATGCAGAACGAGCAGCCCCGCTTCCAGCAGCAGCCCCCAGCTTAGAGAACTTCTGTTTTTCTTTTTGGCCTGCTTGTGAAATTTCTCTTAACCGTATCAGTATGGCTAGTGTTATTGTTATTGTAAGAGCTGGACCCCCTAGAGCCGGGCGGCCTTTTTATATACTTTTTGGGAGCATTTCGCTTATTTCTTTGGTGATTAGAGCTAGCATGTTGGTAGCCGCCGCCGTTTTTATCAAACTTAGTATTAGTATAGCGGCGTTCACTGGATATCCCAATTTCGCCAAGAATGTTTTGCGTAATAAGCTCGGAAGCTTGCTTAAATTGATTCTGATACAGCAGAAGCCTGTTCTTATCTTTGTTCTGATAATACATGCCTCTGTCTTGCCTTAGAAAACGCTTGTTTTGGGAAGCAGGCTGGTTAGGGCGGTCTTTGTAGTGTGGTTTTTCATGAGTTCTTTTATCCGGCTGAAAAAGTGGCTTAAGCATATCTATTAAGGGCTTATGTACAACTTCTTTTTCACGAAGTATAAGGCAATCGATAACTCGGCTAGCCTCTTTAGCATTGTAATACTGCTCGTTTCGCTGTGCAATTTCTAAGGGGATAAACAAAGCTTTCTTATTTAAATAAATACACTCGCATACTGCGCCAGCGCCAGCACGAGAGATAACAATATTCGCTTGATAAAGCAACTCGCCGAATATCTGCGGAAACACAAAACCAACCGGAAGATAGCAATCCGAGGTATGTCTAAGATGCTCACTAAGATGCTCTCTTCCTGTTTGATGCAAAATAAAAAAATTTCGCTCTAAACTTTTAAGGTTGCTAACAATAAGACTGTTGATAAACTTAGAGCCATTGCCGCCGCCCGTAACCAGCAAAAGTTTTTTGTTTTTGGGGATTTTATCGAGCAGGTTTTCTTCCCGCCAGATATCTCCTTTTGAAGAATAGATATTTGTGCTTCTTCGATGGATTATCGAAGCACTTAGAGGATAGCCTATCCACTCACATTTTTTCTCTGGGAAGAACTTCTTTGAGCTTCGAAAAGAAAGAAAGACTTTTTTAGCCAGCAAGGCACTCATGCGATTAGCCAGACCTACTCGGCTGGTTTGCTCATGGATAAGTACGGGTATACCTAATAAAGAAGCCATAAGACTAGGCGGCAAAGCCACGTAGCCTCCTGTGCTAAACATAGTGGCATGACATACTCCCTTTCGTTTTCTATAGGGGTATAAATATGCAAAGGCCTTAAAACATGCCGAGATAATATGAAGCATGTCACGGAAGTTTCGCGGAGAAAAAAAATGCCACCACTTGTAGCGCCGCCATTTCCCAGCAGGTAGCACCTTGTATACATCAACAAAGCTCTCCAGTAAACTGCGTTCAATGCCCTGTTTTCTGCCAATGAAAACAAGGTCTAAGGAGTCATTCGTGACACGCTGCAGCTTACGGATAATTCCGATTACCGGCACTACATGGCCACCACTTCCGCCGCCAGTAAGAAAAACTGTTTTAGCTGAGTAGGCCTTTTCTTGAAGTTTTGCAATATTTGGCTTTCGCGTATAAAAGTTTTTTTTCCGTTGAAAATTCAAGGGATATGTCCAAAAAATCTGTTTTTTGTGTCAACATGCAATGCTCTTTTTTAATATACGGATAAAATAAAACTATCCAACTATTACAATAAAAGGTTACGGCTGTAAATCACTGTTTTTTTAAGCCTAAACTGGCAACTATTCAAGAAACAATAACTAAGAAAATGTTAATAAATTCTATCTATCAATAATAAACCATGTTTGGCTATGCGTACTATAATCCATAGAAATAATTGTCAAAAAGATATCATAAGCAGAATATACTCTCATATACGAAAACTATAATTCTTAGAAAAATAAAAACAATTACTTCCAATCTTAGTATAACATAGAGAAGCCTTGTCTTTGTATAATTTTCTCTAAAATGAATCTTTAAGCTATCTTGGAAGAAGTATCAAAAACAAAAGCAGTAAAAGCCTGCCTTCTAAAAAGTTATGCCGATTTTGGCATGTTATTAGCTAAAAAAACACTGCCCAAGCCATCTTACAGCTTAGCTCCAGATGTGCTTTACTACTTTTATTTTGAGAAAAAAGTCTATGGGCTCTATTCTCTAAGAAAAGCCTCTGAAAAACTCGTAAAACTAGGGCCTGGCAAGCAAGGAAATGAAGAACATCAGCTTCAGCATGTTCATAACTATAAACCCTTGCGCTTGCATCATGTCTCGCAAAAGCATCATTTAGAAAAGAAGCTTTACGATAGCCAATTCATCCTCAACCTGCTAAAAGATGAAAATAAAGATAAGCCGTGGTTACAATTACGGCTCATCGAAAAAAAAGATAGCTTTACAGTCTATTATGCGGCGGTAGCTTGGCAAATTGGGATTCAAAGCTATGAGGTAAAAAACTCTTTTGCTAAAATTCAAGAACTTGGCAAAACACTTAATCGAAAGCTGCGTGGGCCAAATTTCTCTACAGAAGACTTTCTATTTATAGCCAAGTTAGGCGAAATTCTTGCTAAATATCTTATCAGCCCCAGGCTAGAAGATCTTTTCATCACCAGCCAGCATATTTTATTGCAAAATGAAACAAGCCTGCCTTTGCAGGCCCTAGTGTTAGCAAAACAAAATTTCATCGCCCATAAAATTTGCTTTTCGCCAAATGTTTTCCTAAACAAAACAGAGTTAAGTAAAACAAGAGGCAAGGATGTTTTCAAATTCAGCCCTCGCAAGGAAAGCCCTGCTAAGCTGGCTTCTCTCTCCGTGCTTTCTGGCTTTGATGATTCTAGCATGCATGACGAAATGCTTAGAATATTAAATAAATATAAGAAAGAAAAGAATATTTTATTAGATTTCAGCTTCGGCGAAATGAATAGCCTAAACTTACTCGAAAGCTTCTCGCAAAAAGATATCGTGCATATCATCTCTCATGCCGAGGTCTTGCCTGCAGGCTTGGAAGAAACAGGGCAGGCTTATAAGCCGAGCCAAGGGGTATTTACTTTGCTGAAAAATGACAAGCCCATTTTAAGCAGCCTCGATTTGCAGAAATTAAAAAAAGCTCCTAAATTCATTTTTCTCACAAGCTGTTTTTCTGACAACATCGATTTGCTAGCCTGGTTTTTCTTAAACCATGGGAAAACAGCCATTACCGCTAGTGGTGAAATTGCTGCTTATAGCTTGCCTCGTGTAATCCAAAGTTTTTACTGGCATCTTTTTACCAGGGCCTCTACGCTGCGCATATCTTTTGCCAATATGATGCGGAAACTTAGCCAAGCAAAAGATCCTAATTTTTTTATGCTTAAAATGTACGGGCTAGGCGATGAGAAAATAAAAAAATCATAATTAAATTTAACTCCCTCTATGATGAATCCCTTAGCTCATGCAAGCCTGCCTCGGCAAACAAAGCCTAGTAAAAAAAAGAAGCTAAGCCAGCGTAAAACCAAAGCATCTATCAGGGTAATTGTAGATGGAAGCTATCTTGGCAAACGCTATATGCATTCTGGTTTTTATCGCTACCTACTTTCTTTGTTACTTGCCTTGCGTGAAAGGCCTAAGCCTTTGTTGCCTGTGTTAGCGCCTCTTAGCAAAAGCCCTTCGTTTATTAAGAAAACTAACAGAAATAGAGATATTGAATATCTAGTAATTGTAGAAACACAAGAAGATATTCCTGCTGAATTTCTCACGGAAATCCGCCTAAGGAAAAAAACGAACATTCACTGGGAATGCTTAGATACGTGGTCTAAAAGCACGAGCATGCAAAGCATAAAAAAGCCTGCTAAATGGAAAGGAGGCTTTTTTATGAAAACTAAAACATTCCAAGATAGGCTTGGCTTACTCTTAGAAGAAAAGCTTCTGCTGGATAGGCCGCCTAACACTTTTCAAATTTTATTCCTAGCGCATCTTCAAGTTCCAAGCCAGCTGAAGAGACTTCATCGAAAAGGCTTAAAGGTGCTTATCACCGTACACGACCTCTTGCCAACACGTTTTCTGCGGCTAAAAAATATGAGGAAAAGACCGCTTAAGCTGCTTACGCTTAAGGGCTTTGTTGATTATTTTCAAATGAGATATCTGGCAGCTTTTGTCGATGGTTTTCTTAGCGTTTCAGAGACTTCAAAAAAAGATATTGTTAGCGTAATTGGCAGAGAAGACATCGTTCATGTAACGCCTTTAGGACATTTAGGCGCTAAGAACATTGTTTTTGAAATTAAGCCCAAAATTAAACCCGAAATTAAACCTGAAAGTAAGCCCAAAGCTGTAATAAGCTCTCGCTTAGGAAAGGCCTGCGGATATCAAAAAAAGCTTCAAAATATTTTAGATAAGGCAAGAAGCGTAGGCCTAATGGGAGTGGGGCAGCAGGCCCAGAAGAAAGCATGTATGTTAAGCATAAGCCATGCCGATGCCTATGTGCTTTACTTCTGTGGGCATACGGTAAGGAAAAACCTTGGTCCTTATGTAGAGGCTTATCTTAAAGCTCTCTGGTCTTTCCTAGAAACAAAGGCGCAGGCGCAGAAGAAAAGCGGCCTTGCTCTCGTTCAGCAGCAAAGCATACCTTTGCTTATCACGGGCAGAGGATATTGGCAGCAGTATTTGTTTAAGAAGTTATCTAGCAGCAGGAGCAGTGATTTTGCTAGAAAAACGGTACTTTTTCTTCCCAATTTAGCTTGGGAAGAGCTAGCGCTTCTTATTCAAAAATCGCTGTTCACGGTACATCCTTCGTTAGCAGAGGGTTTTGGTCTGCCGGCTTTTGAAAGCATGGCACTGGGAACGCTGGCACTTATGGCTAGGAATTCGGCAACAAACGAACATTTCTCATCGCTATTTGCTGAGACTTCCATGCCATGTTTCAACCCCTATAGCCCTGCCAGCATGCAGGCAGCTAGCTTAGCCATGTTTCAACTTGGCAGAGCAGAAAAACAAAGTCTGTTAAAAAAAGCTAGAAAAATTATGGCTGGCCATTCTTGGGAAAACACGGCAGAAGCCACAAAGAAAATAGTATTGGAAATTTGCTCTTAGCTTATGGCTATTTATGGCTATCTGGGGCAAAGCACAGTATAAGAGCAACGAAATATATTCTTAGCGGTTCTTGTAGCAGGCTTAGTAAAGCTCGTTGCCCCTGCGATGTAACAGAAAGAAGCTGCTTAAAATCAAAGCAAAGGTTTTAGCTACTTAAAGCACTGGCTTGAAGCGGGGCTGGCAAGCTGGCTGGGCTTTACGCACGCAGCGGATTAAAAGCAAGGACCTTGAGCCTGCTTTAAGCAACGATTTTAGCTGCTTTAAGCACTGGCACACTGGCTTGAAACGGGGCTGGCAACGACTCGAACTTGCCCCCTCGCAACGGTTTTAGCTACTTAAAGCAACAACCTTGAGCTGCTTTAAGCAACTGGCCACACTGGCTTGAAACGGGGCTGGCAACGACTTGAACTTGCCCCCTCGCAATGCCCCCCCATCGCAACGGGTTTTAGCTGCTTAACCCGCCGGCATTTTCGCCCCAGAGTTTTTTCAAACGCTTATCTCGACCACAACTGTAACGATAGAATTTATATCGTACCTTGTTATATTTATAGTAATCTTGGTGGTAGTCTTCTGCGGCATAAAAGCTAGTGAAAGGAATGATTGCTGTTTGGAAGTCGCCTTTTTTACTAATAGCAGCTATGGCCGAATTTTTTGAATCTAAGGCTAGTTTTTGTTCTTCGCTGTTGTTGAAGAAAATTGCACTGGTATATTGAAAACCTTTATCACAGAACTGCCCGCCGCCATCTAAAGGATCGATGTTGTACCAGAAGATTTCAAGCAGCTTCTCGTAATCTACAACTTTGGGGTCGTAGACAACC
>JAUXHF010000271.1 GCA_030621685.1 Spirochaetota bacterium | reverse complement strand
GGCCATTTTTGCTTTCCTTCTTTTTGTTATTTTGCTGTGAGCTGAGATTTGCTAAGACTAGCTTTATGCTTGCGGCTTAAAAAAATTTTTAATTCCTGTAAAGGAGCTTGCTAAAATTTGCTTCATGCTTCATGCTTAACGCTTAACGAAGTAAGTTTATTTTTCTTGCTGTAATCGTGCATACAGTGTAGCATAATTTTCTTTTATGCTGCCGTTATTATGAAAAGAAAGATGGGCATAGCGGCTATATAAGGGTTTTCGCTTAGCCAGCATTTTTGAAACTTCTTGTTCTAAGGGAAGCCTTGTGAGCGCAGGTCTTGAAGGAATTTTTTTTTGATGTTTTTTGCTAGGCTGCTTCTGTTGTTTTAAAAGCCTTTGGATAATTACATTTTCGCTGCATTCTATCCAGATAAAGTAGCCTTGGCTAGCTAAAAGATCCATAGATTGAGTATTTTCGATAAGCCCGCCGCCGCAATCTAGTATGCCATGAAAGTCGGTTTTACAAAGCTCTGCCACAATGGCGGCTTCTTGCAGGCGAAAGGCAGGCCAGCCATGATCTCGAACAAATTCGGAAATCATGCAGTTATTTTGTTTTTCAAAAATAGCATCAGTAGAAAAATAAGTTAGGCCTGTATGCTTTGCTAATTTTTTTGCCAAGGTAGATTTGCCTACCGCGCGATAGCCGATGAATACCAGCCATTTGTATTTGGCTTGAATAGCCATGCTAGAAGCTGCCTTTTTCTTCGAAGAAGTCTTGGCTAACGAGGATAGCTGCCCAGGAGAGATTGTCTCAATTGTAAATCCAAAACTTTTTAATACGTTAAAATATTCTGGATAAGATTTATCTACAGAGTTTTCTTGCTCTAAGTAAACGGCCTTGGTTTTTAAAGCTAGAAGCGAAAGTGCCATGGCCAGGCGATGGTCGCCATGGCTATGAAGTCTTGGCTCTTTAACCAATGAGTTTTTGCCCGTGACAGCTAAGAAATCATGGCCGCTTTCTACTTTGAGGCCAGCCTTGCGGAGTTCTAAGGCCATGTCATCTATTCTATTAGATTCTTTATAGCGCAGGTGGGCAATATTTGTAAACACACTTTTTTGCTTGCTTATGCAGGCTAAGACAGCGGCTGTGGGTACGATGTCGGGCATAAGGTTCATGTCTGCTCGTATAGCTTGAAAGGGCTTTGCATCTGTTTTGTCTTTACTGCTTAAAATAGTAAGCGGAGCAAGCGCATGGCTATGGCTAGGACTTTTTTGTTGTATGACAGCGCCAGACTTTTGAAGAAGAAGGGGGAACTGTGCTTCTCCTTGAAGAGACATGTGAGCGCTAACAGAGCTAGGCTTCAAGAGAGCTGCTATATTTTCTACGGTAATTTTTGAATCTGAAAGCAAGGCTAAGGCATAAAAGTACGAGGCAGCAACCGGGTCGCCCTCAATACTGTAATCTGTGGCAACATAACTTTGCGAGGCGGGGACGAAAAAGTTTTTTTCATTTTCTTCTACGACTACGCCAAACTTCTTCATAGCCATGATGGTCATGCTGATATAAGGCGCCGATACTAAGGGCGTATCAAAATGAATTCTGCTTGCATGCTTGGCATAGGGCGCACTGAGTAAGAGGCTAGAGATAAACTGGCTGCTAGGAGGACGGCCAAGATGAACCTCGCCTCCTTGTAGTGGCCCGCATATTTTAGCAGGCAGAAATCCTTCTTGCCTGAGGCAATGAACAGTTGCCCCCAGGCTGCGAAGGGCTTCAAAAATGGCCTGCATGGGCCTAGAGCGCATCTGCTTACTACAATCAATATGAACAACTTTTGAAGCTATGGCAGATACTGCTACTATAAATCGTGAGAGTGTGCCGCTATCACCGGTGTAAAGAATTTTTGTGGCGGCTGGCTGTTTGCTTCCTTGCTCTGCGCCGGCGCCGGCTTGGGCTATCCCCCCGGGCGATAGGGGCCAGGCACAGCCTTGAATAGAAACTTGTTTTGCTGTTTCGCTAGGGATAATATTGCTAGGGATATTTCCTAAAGTTACTTTTGCTCCAAAAAACTCTAAGGCTCTTAGGAGTTGCAGCATGTCCTCGCTTTGTGGAAAGTTTTTAAAAATAGATGTTCCCTTAGCCAAGAGTGCGAGTATGCCAAGCCTATTTGCTATATATTTACTTCCGGGAACGCTAAGGCTTGTGCGCAGAAGTTTATTGCCGTTTATTGCTGTTCTTGCTTTAGGTGCCTGAATACGAATCATAGTGGTGTATGTATCTGAAAAAAAACTCTAGGAGTGCTAAGGCTTGCGAGCAGAAGTTTATTTGCCGTTTATTACTTTGTGCGTGAATATGAATGGTAGTGGTGTATGTATCTGAAAAAAAACTCTAGGAGTGCTAAGGCTTGCGAGCAG
>JAUXHF010000163.1 GCA_030621685.1 Spirochaetota bacterium | reverse complement strand
TCAAGGTATCTCCTTGCTGCCTTATCTTCAGGAGCCTTTTTCAAACATGCACTAAAAAGAATACGCGCTGCTTCAAAATTTCCTTCATCAAAAAGCAACACAGCTTTTTCGAAATCTTTCTTGGTAGCATCTTTTATTTTACACAAAGGAGCAGGATCAGTATGGTAAAGATCGTAGATTTTAATGTTTTTTTTCTTGCCACGCACCGGAGCAATAGAGATTAACCTGTAATGCATCTTCGCTTTTTCTTTATCAGATATCCGCTGTAACAGGTTTTCTGCTATGGCAATGTCAATAGCAGATTCTTTCGTAAAACTCTCTAAACGTGCAGAAACATTAACAGTATCGCCAATAACCGTAGTATCCAAACGCTTAGAAGAACCCAAGACACCTAATATTCCACTGCCAGAGTTAATGCCAATACCAATACGAATAGGCGCTTCGCCTTTACTCTGTTTCTCGTTCATCTTTTCGATGGTCTTCATCATACTGATGCTCGATTGCACGGCTTGATAAGGATTTCCAATAAAAATAGCCATAATGGCATCGCCAATATATTTATCAACGAAGCCGCCGAATTCGGATATATTTTTTTCCAAATTAATGAACAAATCATTCAAAAAATCAAATATTTTTTCAGATCCCATTTTCTCGGACAGCGCTGTAAAATTCCGGACATCTGTAAAAAGGACGGTGAATTCCGCCTTTCGAGATTGCTTAGGCTTAATAGACTCATAATCTTTAATCGACAGCGAATTAAGAAATTGCCTTGGCACAAAACGCTGAAACGATTCCACTTGTAACTCTAATCTATGGATTAAATCATAGCGCTCCAAGCCTTTTTTAACCGTTAATACTAAGTCACTTTCTTCCCATGGCTTGGTAAGATATCGGAATAAGTCGGCATTGTTCACGGCGTTCACCGCAGAGCCTAAAGCAGCTTGCCCAGTCAATAATATTTTTATTATATGCGGATATTTTTTATGCAGCTTAACCAGCAACTCATCACCTTTTATGCTAGGCATAATCTGGTCAGAGATGACCATAACAACTTCATCACCTTCTTCTATAAGCTCATCAACAAGCAGCAGGGCCTCTTCAGCGCTTTCGGCAAATTCGCATATGTAGTCTTTTCTTGCCAGTCTCCTTAGCTGTTTTTCTAAAGAGTTTAATATTATTTTCTCATCATCGACACAAACAATGTATCTATTTTTTTTCGTTTTTTTCGTAGCCATATAGCAAACACCTTTTTTCTGTATCTTTTTAATACAGGCAATTCAAATTCTAACCAGTAGCCTTTTCTTTAGATGCTTTTTCAAGCATTTTATTATCAATAGGCAATATAGTAACAAAACGAGTTTTGCCGGGCTGCGTATCAAAAGTAAGTTTGCCGTTATGGCTTTCTACAATTTCCTTACAGATGCTAAGCCCAAGACCAGTACCCTCACCTTTAGATTTCGTTGTGAAATAGGCATCAAAGATTTTTTTCTGATTTTCTTTGCTTATGCCGGCTCCTGTATCTTCGATTTCAATACGAACATTTTTTTTATCGTTCATGGCAACGCGAATAGTAATGGTGCCTTCGGCATTCATGGCTTGAATAGCATTGTTAATAATATTTGTCCAAACCTGATTAATCTGTTCAGCATTCATCACAATATTAGGGATATCAGCAGCATATTCTTTATTTACCGTTACAGCACGTTTTAACTTGTTATGTAAAATAATAAGGGTTTCTTCAATGCCCTCAACAATATCTGCTTTAATAAATATATTGGCATCTACCCGTGCATAATTTTTCAAGGCTTTTACCAATTGAGTTATTCTGCTAATAGCAATTTTAATATCACGGACATGCACCTGAGACATGCCAAGTTGATAAAACGACTGATGAATCATTTCAAGATTCTTCCCCGATGTTTTATACACCGGCAACAGATCCTTTGTATTTTTTTCATCAAAACCAACGCTGGCAAGATCACGGCTATATTGCAAGGAATCATCAAGGCCAATTTCATCCATGACACGGCCTAAGAGCCTAGCATTTTGCCGATGCTCTTTTGTTGAAACTTCTTTGCCTCTAAACCCAATAATCTGGTTACACACATCCACATAGCCCACCACCGATTTTTTATCAAGTTTATCAGTAATTTTCACAACAGTAGAAAGTAAGGTAGCATAATCGTTAGAGATTTCGTTAATAGCGCCGTTAATCGCGCCGGCTGGAGTATTCACCTCGTGGGCTACTCCCGAAATAAGCTGCCCCAAAGCAGCCATTTTCTCTGATTCCAACAATTGTGTCTGTGTTTTTTTCAGATCATCAAGTGTTTTCTTTAGGCTATTGTTAGCGCTGGCTAATTCTTTCGTCCGCTCTTTCACTCTATTTTCTAAATTAATGCTGTAATCTAAAATAACCGAGGCGAAATTGTTGAAGCTGCTAATCATGAAACCTATCTCATCATTTTTGTCAACGGAGTAAGGCTCATATTCTTTCAGCGCTTCGGCATCAATTTTTGTAATAAAGTTAGAGAATTTAACAAGGCGGCGAATGGGTGCTGCTACAAACAAACTTAGCAAAACACCTATGATAACAGCCCCAATAGTTAATCCCAGCCACGCAGATTGTGTAAAGCTCTCGATTTCCTTTCTGCTGTTATCAATAATATTACGCTGCGCCTGATCTAATTCACTCAGAACAACGCCAAGCTCCTGCTCTGCCGATGCCCCAACGCCACGGGTATATCTATCTCCTTGCTTATAATCTTTTGTTGATAAGAAAATATCTATGGCCTCGGCGTAGGTTGCTTGAAGTTCTCTATGTTCTTCGCTAAAAAACTCCAGTTTCTCAAAATAAGGTTTCGCCAAAGGGTTTTCTAACACTTCGGCAATAAGCCTACTTATATCACTTGTTTTCGTATTTATCTCTTCAAGGTATTTTTGAAGTTCAGCTTCATCATGACCACGCAAAAAAACGTTCTTCGAGTCGCGTATCTGCAAGGAGTATAAATTCTGAATGTTTTGAATTTCTGCTTGAAGTTCTCCCGTTTTTGTTACCTGCTGGTTGATGCTATCTAACTGATTGCTAATGTAAAAAATTGTCAGCGGAATGGAGGCCACAATAATAATTAAGCCCAAAGCTATGATCACAGCCAAGCTCCATATAATACTGCTTCTTCTTTTCAGTTTCACCTTACTAGGAAAAGCATTCGTTTTTTCAGGAGGACGCTTAGAAACGTTGTCACTCTTCTTTTCGACAACATTCTTAGGCTTAGCTTTTTCTGATTTTAAAGCTTCTTTCGTCTCATCTACTTCAGTAATAACGAAAGTATCTTTCTTGCGCTGCTTGCTTACGTTTTGTTTGCTATCTTTTTTTTTCGATGCAGAAGATTTTTTATCTTTAGCCATAATGAAACCTTTTAAAAAAATTCTCGAAATAATAAATGTTACCTTTGAAAATAACAACTATCACCTTTGATATTAGCTATTCTTTGATACCCTTCACGTAAACGCATAGATAACATAGCTTCCCTGATTTTGCTGCTTTTTGGCTTATCAAAAATAAATTCCAAAAAGCTTGGCAGACTTATATACAATATTCTTGCATATTTTCTAAAAAATAAAGCCTTTTTTTAGCAGAAATGCAATTAAATTTTGCTCTAATCTCTATAACGTGTTTATAAGAGCAACAAGAAAGCAAGAGAAAACAAAAAGACTAAACAATATCTTTTAAACAAAGCACGCCCCAAACCTTCTTCTTTTTATCTAAAACGGGGAGTTCTCCAATTTTATATTGGCTAAAAATATGCAGACAATCTTTAATTAAACTGCCCAATTCAATGAAACGAGGGTTCTTTCTCATACATGAGTGAATAGTAAGTTGCATAAAATCTTCATCATTTTCAAGAAGCCGTCTAAGGTCACCATCAGAGAATACCCCCAGTAAAATATCATTTTCATCTATCACAAGCGCAGAGCCAATACCCGCGCGGGTCATCTTAAAAAGAACAAATTTAAGCTGCTCATCGGCAGAAACTAAAACAACATCCTTGTCTTTGCGCATATATTCTTCAGCTCTGGCTAAACTTTTCCCAAGACTTCCACCAGGATGGTTAAGGGCAAAAGTTTTCTCATTAAAATTAGGATCTTCACGCATATAAGCAACAGCCAAAGCATCGCCCATGGCCAGCATAGCCGTAGTAGAGGTAGTTGGCGCCAAATTCATGCCACAAGCCTCTTCCGCTTCGCCAATGTACAAGGGGACATCGGCTGCCTTAAACGCTAGCGAATTTTTATTAGCACTCACCACAATTATCGCCGTCCCAAGTTTTTTTATAGCTGGCAAAATAGAAACCACCTCTATGGATTCTCCGCTTTTCGAAAAAAATAAGATGAGATCATCCTTAGAAACAACGCCTAAGTCTCCATGCGAGGCCTCTCCAGAATGTAAATACAACGAAGCTTTCCCTAAGCTAGAAAATGTCGCCGCTACTTTCGCAGCAATAAGCCCCGCTTTGCCCATGCCAGAAAAAATAAGCTTTCCCTTAGTTTTAAGAATAAGGTTCACCGCCGCTTCAAAATTCTCATCTAAAAAATTGCTTAGCTCTAAAAGTGCCTTCGCTTCTAGCCTCAAGGTTTCTTTTCCTGTTTCAATAATTTTTTTCATATGCATAAAAAGAAGGTATCTACTCTGTGAAATTTAGCAGGCTGTTAGTTTCTGTAAAAATCCAGCCCTTATTACAGTAACACAGTTTATTTTACAATGTCTCCTTGCTTAGCCCTAAAAAGAAAATCTAATTTCTTAGCCTCCAGCTATTTTATAACGTTCAAAGTTTGAAAATAACAGCTTATCAAAGAAAAAAAACTTTAATGCACGGAACATGCGGCCGCGTTTCAAAGCGCCTCTCCATAAA
>JAUXHF010000056.1 GCA_030621685.1 Spirochaetota bacterium | reverse complement strand
CAGAAAATTTATGAAAAAACATGGAAATTCTGGTTTTCCCTGTTTAAAACAGGGAAATAGAAAAAAAATGTTAATTTTAAGTAAAATTTTTATTTTTCAGTCATTCTTATGTTTATAATGATGTATGTTAAATTTTGACCTAAAAATTCACTTTTCTGCTTTTTTGTCATTAAAGCCATCTTGCAAACATGCAGCTCATCAGGCTATATTCTTGTTATTATTAGCTTTTTCCCTGAGTATTCCACTTCATCTTTTTCCTGTCTCGTCTGATTATTTTTCTGAAAGCCCTAGTGAATATAATACTGAAAACTCAAAGACAAGCACGTACTTCTCGGCTATTCAAAAAGAAAATATTGGGAATGCATTAACAAATACTAAAAATACTAAAAGTTCTGCTACAGGGAACAGTGCTTTCTCAAATAACAAAGAGCTACAAAACCTAGGGGCTACGGCTACTGGCCCAGAGGTTGCAGAAACAGGAGCTTTTGCTGAAAACTCATTTTCATATCTTTGGCTTCGGCTTATTGTAATTTTAGGTATTTTTGCCTTAATGGCTTTTCTTATATATCGCTTTGTTTTGCGAAAGTATAAGCGAAATGCTAAAGAAAGCCCACTTTTTCATCCGGTAGCCCAATATTCTTTGGCGGTGAACAAACAGCTAAAAATTGTTCGCATCGTAAACGATTACTATTTGCTAGCTGTTTGCCAAGATTCAATATCGCTTCTTTCTGCTCTTTCAAAAAAAGAGACTATTGATGAGTTAAGGATTTTTGAAGAAAGTTCTCCATCTTTTGCTACAAAACATGATTTTTTTATCGATATATTTAAAAGCAAGGGGTTTAGTAAAATTTCAATACCAACAGCTATACCAAGTGCCTTAGATATAACAAGGAATCTGCGTGAGAAGATAAAGCGTAAACATCGCTAAAACCATTAAGCCGGGAGGGCTTTGTATGGATAAACTAAGTTTTAAGATGCTGTGCTGCAGGGCCGGTGAGAAAGTTTTTTGTATTTTGGCAAGAATTCTCTGCCACTATCCTGTTAATTTAATAGGGTATCTTGGCTTTGGGGGAGTATCGCAGAAACGTATATTTTTTAAGAGTATATTCGGGCTAATTTTTGCGAGCTTGCTGCCATGCTTTGGTGATGGGTTTTTGCTTTTCGCGCAAAATGCGCCCATTTCTATTCCTTATTTTGATTTAGGCATTCGTTCGGCAGCTAACTCCGAGGAAGTTTCTCTTTCCCTGCAAATTCTTCTGCTGCTTACTATTCTGACGATAGCGCCCTCTATCATCATCATGACGACCTCCTTTATTCGTGTGGTTATCATTTTGAAGTTTGTCCAGCGAGCCCTTTCTTTGCAGCAAGAGCCACCTAATCAAGTTATTTTGGGCCTTGCTTTGTTTATAAGTTTCTTTATAATGTCGCCTACTTTAAAGCAAATTTACAACGATGCCTATCTGCCCTATTCCAATCAGGAAATATCTACAAGCGATTTTTTCGAGGGTAGCATGGCGCCGCTTAAAAGCTTTATGTTAAGCCAATCTCGAGAAAAAGATTTAGACTTATTTATCTTTTTGGCTAAAAAAGAAAGGCCAGCAAGCCCCGATGATGTGAGCATGGTAGAGCTTATGCCGGCGTTTATCATCGGCGAAATTACCCGCGCCTTCCAAATTGGCATTTATCTTTTTATTCCATTCATCGTAATCGATATGATTGTGGCTAGCATTCTTATGTCTATGGGGATGATTCTTATTCCGCCCATAGCCATATCGCTTCCTTTCAAGATTATTTTATTTGTGCTTATAGATGGCTGGCATCTTATTACGCTGCAAACCGTGCGCTCATTTCAAATCTAAGAGGAAAAACATATGAATGATGGAGAAATAATAGATTTAGTACGCGGGGCAGTCATCGTAATTTTCTATGTAGCCGGACCTATTTTGATATTAAGTGTTGTTGTGGGTTTGCTGATAGCCATCATGCAAACCATTACCTCTATTCAGGAGCAAACGCTTACTTTTGTTCCCAAAATATTTGTTATCTTGGGAGCTTTGGTATACTTTGCTTATTTCATTGTGGCTAAGTTAAGTGATTACACCTTAGGTATTTTTAATAATATTTCAAACTTATAGGCTTACGTTTCCTCGTAAAACATTTTAATATTTACTTTTATAAAGAATGGAAAGTTTAAACTTTGCCCTTGGCTCGCTACAAATATTCATCTTAGCTTGGGCTAGGCTTATGGGCTTATTTGTTGTAGCGCCGGTGTTCTCTTCGGCCATCATCCTTATGCGTTTTAGAATATTATTTGCCTTTACCATAGCCTTATGCGTTGTTCCATCGCTTGTGGAGTATACGGAGATAGTTCCCGGAAATAGCATGCATTTTTTGATATTACTGCTAAAAGAATTTTTGCTGGGGAGCATAGTGGGCTTCATGGTTTCTATACTTTTCGTGGCCTTTCAGTTAAGCGCTCAATTTTTCTCGGCGCAAATAGGGCTTTCTATTGCTGAAATTTTTGATGCTTTCATCAACAACTCGATATCGCTGTGGGGATACTTTTTTTACCTAAGTGCTGTCTTGATATTTATGAATATTGGCGGCATGCATATTCTCATCAAAGTCATTGCAGATAGCTACGATAGCATGCCTTTGTTAGAGCTTTTGCCAGCCAGCTCCATGCTTTTCAAGCAAGCTGTTTTATATTTTGGTTTTCTTTTTGTTATGGCTTTAAAGCTTTCGTTTCCGATAGTGGTTGTCTCTACTATCTTGCTTATAGCCTTAGGGCTGATAGGTCGTTTCATTCCACAGGGCAACATTCTTATTTTGGGAATTCCCATTCAGCTCTCTGTTGGCTTCATTATGATTTTTGCTACCTTCCCCATTATGGCTGGGTATTTTGCATCAATTATGCAAAGTCATTTTAAAAATATTTTCACTCTTCTCCTTCAGGTTTTCTGACATGAAGCTAGCAAATAGGTATTCCTCTCTAAGCGCTAAGGTTCTAGCTGCAGGGCCAGAAGAGGAAATATGCAAGTGCAAGTTTCAGCTAGATACAGCCATACTGTTTGGGCGATATCCGTACATGCCTTTGCTGCATGCAGAAGAGGATCAAGGAAAAACAGAGCCGCCTACCGAGGCTAAAAAACGTAAGGCTAGGCAAGAGGGACAGGTTTTTCTTACTCAAGAACTGCCTCAAGGTCTTCTTATTTTGTTTGTGATTACAACGGTATTTTTATTGGCTGGGTATTACTATAACAACCTTGCAGCAAACCTGGGGCAGTTTGCCGAAAATCCTAATGAGTTTAGATTAGACCTCTCCTCGACTGCTTTTATTTTAAGGCAGAGCAGCCTATTTTTCATGAAGTTGCTTGCTCCTGTGGCGCTGATTGCTTGGGTAACCGTAGTGCTGGCAACCATGTTACAAACAAAATTTTTTATAAACGCTAAGGCTCTGCGCTTCAACCCTAAGAAGATAGCTCCTAGCGTAAAAAACTTTTTAGAAAAAACAGTTTTTTCTAAAACACAGCTGGTGAACTCGCTGCGCATTGTTATAAAAACCGTGTTTGGCGGAGTGATTACCTTCTTTTTCCTGTATTCTAATTTTGAAAGAGTTGTGCAGCTTTTCCGCGTAGACCTCTTAGACGCCTCTAGCCAATTTCTTATTTTAATTTACCAGCTGATGCTGTATTTGGGGTTTTTGGTAATCGTAATTGCTGTTCCAGATTGGATTGTTCAACGGATTTTGTATTTGCGAAAATTATATATGAGCAAAGAAGAGGTGAAGCGAGAGCTTAAAGAATTAGAGGGAGACCCACATATCCGCCAACGTCAGCGCCAACGAGCCAGAGAGTTAGCTCGTAGGAATATGATAAGCATGGTGAAGGAAGCTGATATTGTTATTACCAATCCAACGCATTTTGCTTGTGCCTTGCAGTATGAAATTGAGTACATGGATGCACCGAAGCTGGTATCTAAAGGCGCCGATGAGCTTGCCTTGAAGATACGAGAGGAAGCGAAAAAGCATGCCATCCAAATAGTGGAAAATAAGCCATTGGCTAGGCTGCTTTACGAAAAGGTTGAGGTGGGAAACTACGTCCCTAGGGAATTTTTCACAGTGCTGGCTGAAGTGCTTGCTACCTTAGATAAGTTTAAGACCACTTAATTTAAATTGATAAAGTAATAAAAACATGGCTGAAGGAAAGAAAGTGTTTGCCGAGTTAGGCTCTTCTGGGCATGGGGCTGCTGCTGGCTCTGATGCTGGTAGCATGCCTTCATCAAAAGGAAAGAGTTATACCGGCGAGCATGCCGGCAGAAATGGAAATGGAAATGGAAATGGAAATGGAAATATAGGCGGTAACAGCCAGATAAATAAAGCTCTTCAATTTTTCTCAAGCATAGAATGGGAGGCTCTGTTCAAGAATTCAACGGCTATTCTGATGCTGCTTGTCTTCCTTTGTTTAGCCATGCTGTTGGTTCCTGTGCCGGCTCCATTTTTAGACTTCTTCATGATTGTAAACCTCCTGCTTTCTTTGGTGGTCATGATAACAGTGATTAACATAGATTCTCCCATAGGTTTTTCAACTTTTCCTACAGTATTACTGCTAACCACGGGGCTGCGTTTAGCTGTAAATGTATCGTCTACAAGGCTGATCCTTTCTCAAGGTGTAAACTTTGAAGGACAAGTAGTGCGCTCATTCTCGGATTTTGTTACCGGTGGGAGTTATTTTATTGGGATAGTAATTTTCATTATTATTATTACGGTGCAGTTTTTTGTGATAACAAGAGGCGCCAGCCGATCTTCTGAAGTGGCAGCTCGCTTCAAGTTAGATGCCCTTCCCGGGAAACAAATGGCCATTGATGCCGATTTGAATGCCGGCGTTATTAATGAACAAGAATCGATAAATCGTAGGGTGAAAATTCAACAAGAAGCCGATTTTTATGGTGCTATGGATGGAGCGGCTAAGTTCATATCTGGGGAAGTGATTGCCTCAATTATTATTGTTTTTATAAATATTTTAGGCGGCATTATTATAGGTGGTTTTATCCGCGCTGAAGGAATAGTCTTGGCAGGCGAAAATTACGTTCGCTTTGCTATTGGCGATGGCCTGGCGGCGGCTGTTCCCTCGCTTATCACGGCGGTAAGCTCTGGTATTATTATCACACGTTCAAGCGAGCAGAAAAAAATAGCAAAAAACATTAGCGACCAAATTTTCACCTCGCCGCTTACTTTCTTTTTGTTAGGCGGCTTTACCGGGCTTATAGGATTTATCCCGGGCTTTCCTAAAGCAGTTTCCTTCTTTATAGCCGCTAGCTGTATGTATATTGGTTATTACATCATGAAGCAAAAGCGAACCATGGATACCGAAAGTGAAATTCAAAAAGAACAAAGTAAAGTGGAACAAGAGGATGAAGTCCTCTCGCCAGAAAAAATAGTACAGGGCATTCAAGTGGACCCCATTGAAATAGAGCTTGGTTATGAACTGATTGTCTTGGCCGATGTGAATCGCGGCGGAGACTTGCTAGAACGTGTGAAGAAGTCTCGGCGACAAATTGCCTTAGAACTTGGCTTTGTTATGCCTCAAGTGCGAATTACGGATAACATGCAGCTTAAGGGAAACGAGTATCAAATAAAAATCCATGGCGCTTCGGTGGGCTCTGCTATTTTGATGTTAGGAAAACTTCTAGCGATAGATTCTAGCGCCGGCAACTTGAAGCTTGAACAAGAGCAAACAACCGATCCGGTTTTTTCGCTTCCAGCGTATTGGATAGATGAGCCACAGCGCACCCTTGCCGATAAAAAAGGCTTTACCGTAGTAGACTTGCCAACTATCGTCTCAACGCATCTTAGCGAGACGGTAAAACGCTTTACCCGAGAAATTCTTGGTCGCAAAGAAACGCAGGCTTTGTTAGATGTCGTGAAAAAAAACAACCCCGCTTTAAGCGCAGAGCTAAAGAGCGCTACTGTAAAAACTAGCTATGTGCAGAAGGTTTTACGTTATTTGTTAGATGAACGTGTTTCGGTAAGGAATATCGAGACAATTTTAGAAGTGATATTAGATTATACCGGCGAGGAAAAGGCTGCCTTTTCTGATGTTGTTGATAGGGTGCGGTTTTCTCTTCGCCGCCAGATTTGCTCTGTGGTAGCCGACTCTGCCAAGAACATGAATGCTTACGTGCTCTCGAAAGAAATTGAGGAAGAAATCCTGCAAAACCTTAAAGAGACTTCAGAGCTGCGTTTCATAGCTTTAGCGCCTGATGCTGCCAAAAAACTGTTTTCTGCGGTATTCGAAAAGATTAGGCATATGAAGGAAAAAGGTTATCAACCGCTTATAGTTACCGATAATTTACTTAGAAGGCCCTTGCGTGACCTTATGGCTAGGAGCATGTCTGATCTCGTAATTCTTAGTGCTGAAGAGGTTGCCGATGGCTATTATTTGAATGTTTTAGGTGAAATATCGTAATGCCTGTATACAAGAAAATTGTGGCACAAAATTTAAAAGAGGCACGCCAGCGAGCTTATCGGGAATTTGGACTTAACTGCACTATCATTCGTGAAAAAGTTATAAAAAAAAGAAGCTGGCGCTGGCTGGGCATGGTCTCTACTTGCTATCACGAGCTGCTCATTTCTCAGTATAAAGGAAGAAGAAATAAAAAAGAAGCCATGAACATTAAGGGTATAGAAAAACAGCCGCTTCCTATGGAGAGCATGCGAGAACAGCCTGGCCTTGCAGAAGACTCTGAGGCTTCTTTGGCTAAGAGCTTAGATTACGTTTCTAACTTAATTAAGAATGAAGAGCGAAAAAACATACGCAAACAAAGAGCCGAGAAAAAAAAATCTGAAGAGTTTAGTTTTTTCTCATATGCAAAACCAGCAAAAGAGAAAAACAGTGAACATCAGCGCTTGCTTTCTATGATCTCAGAAAAGGAAAAAATTTTTGCCCATCAAGCTAACTTTGCTCGAAGCTCTAGCCGGAAATCTAGCATGAAAGCTGCTGGCTATGCCCTAAAACTAAAGCCAAAGCCTGCAGAACCTATAAGAGATACGCTTTATGCACAAAGATATGCCCCTGTCCTTTTTAAGAAAGAAGAAAACTTGGTATCGGCTTTTCTAAAGAAAGAAGGTTTTCAGCCAGACTTCATAAAAGACATTTTAAGCAGTTTCTCTAAAAGCCATCTTTCTAGCAAAGCTGACTTTGAAGAACTTATGAGTAGCGTAGTGGAATTTATTAGCTTTGCAGGCAAAACAAAACTGGCAAGCAAGGGTGCTAAGCTCGTCTTCTTTATTGGCGCTACTGGCGTTGGCAAAACTACAACGCTTTCAAAAATAGTAGCCGATTTTCATTTTGAAAAAGAGGCAAAAGAGGCTGTTGTGGCCATCGGGAGTTTTGATTTTAGAAGGCTGGCGGCGATGGAGCAAATAGCCTCGTTTACTAAGATTCTTGATATTCCTTTTTTCAGATTAAACGACGAGCAAGACCTCTTGAAAATGCTCAGCGCTCAGAGTAAAAAGAAGATCTATTTTATTGACACGCCCGGCTCGGGTAGAAACGAGGAAGCTCTGTTACAAGAGATAGCAGGTCTCATCCATTGTGTGAACCTGCCCAAAGAGGTGCATCTTTGCATAGATGCTAGCATGCGCTTCCAGCAGATGTTGCTTAGCATGAATACTTTTGAAGCACTGGGCTTTGATAGGTTGCTTTTCACAAAACAAGATGAAAGCCTTTCTCTTGGAAGAGCCTTAAGTTTGGCAAGGCATGCCAATATGCCGTTTTCATATTTCTCGCATGGCCAAGATATCCCCCAAGATATTACCCTAGCCGATGCTGCTAGTTTGAAAAATATTTTACGTAAAGAATGGCTGACTGATGAAAATATTGCCTTGTTTAAAGGCAAGGCAGTGCTTAAGAAAAGCAAAGTGTTTAGGAAAAGCAAGGTGCTTGCAAAAAAATAATTTAAAAAGTTTAATTTTTGAAAAACACGTAGAAGAAAAATTATGAGAAGCCAAGTCGAATTTTTAGAGCAAAAAGCATGGAGGCAGCAAAGCCAGCACATGCAGGCCCTGCATGCCGAAAAAAACTCGTATGTGTTTAGCATAGCCTCGGGAAAGGGCGGGGTAGGGAAAACAACGTTTTCGGTGAATTTAGCTTGTTGCCTAGCTAAGGACTATAAAGTATTACTCATAGATGCAGATATCTCTATGGCCAACGTTCACTTATTACTGAAAAGAGTTGTGAGCGGTGGACTGAAGTCTGTGCTAAACGGCGATATGTCCTTAGCTAAGGCCATAAATACTTGCGACTACGGCTTTGATGTGCTTGGGGGCATAAGCGGCGAGCTTGCTTTCTCTAAGCTTCATGCAGAGCAGCGAGGATTGTTATTAAAGCAATTTTCTAAGTTAGATACAGAGTATGATTTTTTATTACTTGATTTAGGAGCAGGCGCCGATGAGAATGTCCTTTCGTTTATGGGGGCTAGTGATGAAGTCCTGCTTGTTTCAGCGCCAGAGCCTAGCGCCCTCTCGGATGCCTACGCATTACTTAAAATATTTGTTTCCCGGATGAACTTGCAAGCCTCAAAAAACAAAGCAGGTGCAGCAAATTTGCCAGAATTAACTTGCATTATGAATCTTGCGCCTTCCATCGAGCATGGCAAGGAGGCGGCAGGACGCTTAAGTCGCTTAGCTAAAAAATATCTTCATTGCCAGCTAAGGCATGGCGGAAGCATTCTCAAGGATACTCTTGTTTTTCATGGTTCTCATTTTAGAGAGCCCATAAGCATCGTGCATCCAGAGGCTTATGCATCGGTATCCATCAACAAAATTTGCCAAAGCGTATTAAAGCGTTTAAAAAACTCCAGCGGGCTTGATACTCGTATGGATAGCAGAGTAGAGAAAGATTTTATAGACTATGAACTTGAAACAAGCCATCATAACAAAGCGGCTACAAGCCTACTAGCAAAAGTATCGGCTAAGGAGACAGAGCCTTACTACGCTAATAACTACGCCTCTACCTCTACAGCGATGTTTAAGGCTAGAACAAAACCTTTGCTAGATATTCTACATAAGGAAACTAGAAAGCCGGCAAAGAGTACAGGAATAAAGGCTTTTTTCACTAGATTACTTACCTAGATACTTACCTAGATACGTAGTGAAAAAACATGAAAAAAATAAATGATAATTTAAATAATTATGGCAGTTTTCTTGATGACAAGCATTGAAAAAAAACAGTAAAAATAATGTTCGATACAGCTAAACTCAAAATTGCCTTAGGAGCAAGCCTTCTTATAAGCAGCATAGGATTGTTGTTGCATTTATTTTTTTTTACTACTTTAATTTCTTTACTGCTTACTATTTTTTATCTCTTTCTTTTTTGGTTTTTAGGTATGTATCTTTTTTTAATGGCAGCCCAGCAATTGTTTCCGCCTCTTTACTCGGCTTTGCTGATGCAGCCTGTAGGTGTAGGTGGCCAAGCTAAAGAAGGTTACGATGGTAAGCATGATGATGATGATAGCGATAAGAGTGATGATTTTTCGGAAGAGAAGATACATACTATGGAGGAAAATTTGAGGGCAGAAAAAGATGATAACCTTGAAGCTGCCTTAGCAGAAATAGAAGAAAGTGTTGAAGATAAAACGAGCTTTTCTGAAAGCAAGGCTTCTGATGCTGAAAAAGCTTTTGTAAGACCGAGTTTCAAGCCAGCGGGGCAGGAAAAAGCTGTTTTGAAAAAATTTAAAGAATTTGACTCAAAGCAAATGGCGCAGGCGGTAAGCACGATGATGG
>JAUXHF010000109.1 GCA_030621685.1 Spirochaetota bacterium | reverse complement strand
ATAATAGGCATTCCAAAGGCGGCAGCTGCCTTTAATGCCGCAGCCTTATTTCCCATGAGCAAAATGGTCTTTGCCTTCGGCCCGATAAACACGATCCCGCTCGCCTCAACTTTGGCAGCAAACTCGGCATTTTCTGCCAGAAAACCATAGCCGGGATGAATGGCATCGGCGCCTGACTTTTCGGCTGCAAGCATAATGGCTTCTATGTTTAAATACGATTCTGAGGCCTTAGGCGGGCCTATGCTTATGCATTCATCGGCCAGCCTAGCCGCTAAAGAGTCTGCATCGGCAGAGCTATGCGCCAACACCGAGCGTATGCCTAGCTCACGAGCAGCGCGAATAATTCGAAGGGCTATCTCTCCTCTATTCGCAATAAGAAGTTTTTGTATGGCTCTAGGTTTAACAGGATGGTTAGCCAAAATTTCTCCTACGTAATGCAGTAGCAGTAGCAGTAGCAGTAGCAGTAGCAGTAGCAGTAATTGCTGTATTGTGCTGCATCGCTTTCACCACCTTGATAGGATAGCAAGAACTCATATTCATTTTTGTTTTTACAGATACAAATACTTGCTTAAGAACTTGTAACTTCAGCTATCACTTGACCAGCCATAACGGCGGCCTCATCTTCAATCAGAAATTTTGTTAGCGTTCCTGCTACTCCGGATTTCACCTCAAAATATGATTTCATAACTTCAACTAGGCCAATGACGTCGCCTTTTTTAAGCAGATCTCCCTCTTTTTTGAAGAAGGGTTGGTCGGGCGCTTGCCTACGATAAAAAATGCCCGGTAGCTCTGATATAATTTCTAATTTTTCCATACTGAATCCTCGTGTATAGTATTTTATGATGAAGCCAATGCTTTTCTATAAAGCTAATGCTTTTCTTATAGCCAGTAAAATTTCACTAGCCTTAGCAGTGTCAGAGTGAACACAAACAGTGTCCGCGCGAATGGGAACATCTTTGCCACTTACGCACTCCACAACATTTTCCTTAAGCGCCCGAGACACGCGCAAGGCAGCTTTCTCAGGCGAAACCTTTTCATGCCTACTTGTAATAAGCAATTTTCCGTTTTCATCATAGTCTAAATCGGCAAAGAATTCTGCCCGAAATTCTAAGCCACGCTGAGTATAAACTTTTTCGTGAACGGTATCGGCTAATCCAAAAACAGGAACGTTATACTGCAAAGCAGCATCTGCCACAGCATGGGCCACAGCTTCATCTTTAGCAGCCATGCCATATAAAGCACCATGTGGTTTCAAGTGATTAAGCGGCATGCCCGCCATGTCAAGAAAAGCTTTTAGCGCACCAATTTGATACATAATGATATTAAAAAGCTCATCTCTGCTTATCTTCATTTCTCTCCGACCAAAACCCATTAAGTCCGGCAAGGAAAAATGAGCGCCGACCTTCACCGCATGTTTTTTGGCCAGCAGAACCGTGGCATGCATGTGATTAGGGTCTGAAGCATGGAAGCCACAAGCCACATTCGCCTCGTTGATGAGTGGCATAATGCTTTCATCGTTTCCTAAGGTGTAAAGACCAAAACTCTCACCCATATCGCAGTTAATACTTACAGTCATATTTCCCTCGTTTCTTTTTCGCTTAGCCTCTACTTGATGAAATGTATTTTAACCTGATTTGATCGGCAATAACAGCAAAAATAAGTAACAAGCCCAACACAACTGTTTGCAAGTACGATTCGATGCGTGCTAAATTCATGCCATTTTGCACAAGACCAATAAACAAGGCTCCCAAAACTACACTTTCTATGCGGCCTACGCCGCCACGTAAACTTACGCCAGCAATGACACATGCAGCAATAGATTCAAGAGGCAACTTCGAGCCAATATTCGCTTCGCCGGTATCTAGCCGAGCCGTAAGCAGAACCCCCGCAACAGAGCTAAGCAAGGCACACAACACGTAAGTCCAAAATAACGTAAGTTTAGTGCTTACTCCAGAAAGCCGTGCCGCTTTTATATTTCCGCCTACCGAATACATATACCGACCAAAAGACGTTCTATACAAAACAAAGGAAAGTATAACTGTAATGAAGGCAGCAAAATATACCGGCACAGGAATACCGTAGAAAACACCAAAGCCAAAAATATCGCTAAATTCTACGGGCATGCCATACACCGGAACACCGCCAGTAAGATACAGTGCTATGCCAAAGCCCACAGAGGCCATGCCCAGTGATATCATAAACGGAGACACATTAAACACCGCTACACCCAAGCCATTTACAACCCCTATAAGCATGCCTGCGGCTACGCCACCAAAGCAACCCAAGAGAATAACGAGCCATAGCATTTCAGGTATAACCGCATAGGCTGCCGTCATGCTTAAGGCCCCCACAACAGAACTCATAGCCACTATCGTGCCAACAGAGAGGTCGAAGCCCCCTGTTAACAACACCAACATTTGCCCCAAAGAAACTATCACTAAATATACCGATTGCCGTAACACATTTGCAAGATTACGAACCGTAAGAAAATTATCTGAAAGTATTCCGAAAATAAGAAGACAAGCCAGCACCAAAAATGGGAGAACGCCTACTCGAATAAGCAAGCTCCGAAAAATTTGTAGCAGGCTTAGAAAAAAACCCTTTCTTCCCATAAACTCTGTATGGTTTTTATGCTGAGGCATTTTTTGTTCCTCCTCGTTAGAAAATTCTGTCATGCCAAGGCTCCTTTGCCAAAAAAGCTGGAAAGTATGTTTGTTTCATTTATAGCTACGCCGCTATGTTCACTTTGAATACGCCCACGATAAAACACGTAAGCTCTATGGCAGAGATTAAGGATTTCCGGCAAGTCCGAGGAAATAAGAATAATGGCACTGCCTTGTTTGCAAAGCTCACAGATAAATTCATAAATAACAATTCGCGTGCCAACATCTACGCCAACCGTAGGCTCATCAAAAACAATGAGATCATATTTCTGGCTTAAACACCTAGCCAGCATGACTTTCTGCTGATTCCCACCAGAAAAAAGCTCTACCGCCGATTCTATGTTTGGCGGCGATAAACGTATTTTTTTGGCCAGCTCTTTCGTCTTTTTCACTTCAGCCCTTTTGTTAAGCAAGACGCCATTTGAAAAAGGTTTTTTTTTCAAAGCAGCCAAACTCATGTTCTCTCGTACGCTGCGCATCATCATAAGCCCTTCTTCGCGCCTATCCGATGGAAGATATAAAAATCCGGCGCGTAGCATACTTGCTATACGAACATAGCCAGCGCTGTTAAATTTAATTTTTTTTTCTTTGAAAACAAGGCTGCCCTTTAGCCACGCTCGCATGCCAAAACAAGCTTGGGCAAACTCTGATTTCCCCGAACCAATAAGCCCCGCCAGCCCCACAATCTCTCCACGGCGAACATGTAACGAGGCCTCTTTTACAGAGCCATCTTTAGTTGTTAGCGAATTCACGGCTAACAGAGTTTCAAATATTTCACGAGGCAGAGCAGGGAAAATTTTCTCAACACTCCTTCCTGTCATAAGTTTGATAAGCTGTTTTTCATCGGTGGTTTTCGCAGGAACAGTGTCAATATAATGTCCATCCCGTAAAACAGTTATCCGCGTGCCAATTTGCCGAATCTCGGCTAAGCGATGCGTGATATAAATTATTCCAACGCCTTGTTTTTTTAATTTTTCGATAAGCAATAAAAGCCGCTGGGTCTCATGTTGCGTAAGCGATGCTGTTGGCTCATCTAAGATGAGGATGGAAAGATCAGAGCGGAAAGCCTTGGCAATTTCCACCATCTGCTGCTCGGCTCTAGTTAGCGTATCTACTCGCCGACTAGGCGAGATGTCGAAGTCGAGCGAGGCTAGCAGCTCTGCGGCCATTGCATGAAGCAAGGATTTACGAAGCAAGCCGGCAGCTGTAATCTCTGCTCCCAAGAACAAGTTCTCTTCTACGGTCATCTGGGGAATAAGCGAAAACTCTTGGAAGACAGCACTTATTCCAAGCCGGCGAGCATCCTGTACAGACCAGATATTCACTCGTTTTCCTTTGAAGTAAATCTCGCCACGGCTTGGCCTGCTAGCTCCGGCAATCATCGATATCAGCACCGATTTCCCCGCTCCGTTCTCCCCAAACAGCACATGGGCCTCTCCGCTTTCAAGCTCTAGGTTAATATCTCTTACAACCGCCACTCCAGAATATTCCTTACGGATTTTTTTTAACTGAAGCAAGGCTACCATAGTCGTATATCTAACAGAGGATTAATGTGCGAAAAATACGCAAAAAATTCGCAAAAAATATTTTAAAACAGAAGATGAATGCTAGTATCTGCTTAGCTTCTTGGCTTAATGCTATAATGCTAAGGCTAACATCTCTTACAACCGCCACTGCAGAATATTTCTTACGAGTTTTTTTTAACTGAAGCAAGGCTAGCATAGTCGTATATCTAACAGAGAATTAATGCGCAAAAAATACGCAAAAAATTCGCAAAAAATATTTTAAAACAGAAGATGAATGCTAGTATCTGCTTAGCTTCTTGGCCCAAGCACAACGGCATGCACCTCTTCTGCTTTCAAGCCAAGCTCTAGGCTTAATGCTAAGGCTAAAATCTCTTACAACCGCCACTGCAGAATATTCTTTACGAGTTTTTTTTAACTCTAAAAGATACTACATAGCCTGAAGCATAGCAAAAAACCAAATACCTAGCCAGCTTTTTGCTTTCCGCCGCGGCTATTTTACAAACAGCCAAAGCGGCGGGAAAAAGCAAAAAGCAATACTAAAATACGTTAGCAATCAACGTTAATCTACTCGAAATACCGGCTTAAACTTGGCTGGAGCTAAGGTAGAAGAAGTGCTGAACTTCGATATGTTTTTTTGTGTCACCACAAATAAGGCAGGACCCACATGTTTCTTATAATCTTTGCCCTCAAGAATTCGCACAGCTTGATCGATAGCAATTCTGCCTTGGATAACCGGCGAATCAGTTGGCGCTGCCAATATTTGCCTACGGCGAATACCTCGGTCAACCCCCGGGGTGTAATAATACGACAAAACTTTCACCTTGCGGGTCAGTTTTTTAGAGCGGAGAATGGGGATAGCCGCTTCTGCTGTTACAGCCGTGCCCACAATGTAAGTAATATCAGGATAGGTCTCAAGCGTATCTTCTACAAGTTTTGCTTGAACTTCCTTGCCTGTATCACCATACTTTGTATCGACAAGATTTATAGCACTTCCCTTAATGGCTCTGTTGAAGCCAGCGTTGCCCGCTTCAACCCAGCCGGCTCCAGGAGGCCCGGGAAACCATGCCACCTTCACTTGCTTTGTTCCAGCAGGATGAAGTTTCGCTAAATAATCGCCAGCTTTCTCGCCCATCTCACCAAATGATACTAATGATTTCGCTGAAAGCTCTGGTGATGACATGCCATTTATAATGTCAATAACAGGAATGTTTTTCTTGCGTATCTCTGAAACTACATTGTTCAGCCCGTCATAAGAAATCGCTCCGATGACAACAGCATCAGCTCCGGCGGACACACAGTCTTCAATTTGAGAAATCTGCTTATTAAGCTCGGTATAACCACCAGCTTCCACAAGTTGCATTTTCACGCCTTGGCGCCTTGATTCATCAACGACTCCATAATTAACCGCCGACCAGTAGGCGTCCTTCATGTGCGGAAACGATACACAAATTTCCCACTTTTTCGATGCCTGCTCCAACGGAACATAGTCAAACGATGTTCTTGGGCTTTCCATATTAAACGCCGGCGACTATTCCTCCACAGAATACGGAAACCAGTTAGCTGCAAAGGCCGTGCTCACACAGAAGCAAATAGCCATGGTGCATACTATACTTTTTTGTAAAATTTTTTTCATTTTGAAACCTCCGAAATGAATTTTCTTACTATAATTTTAATTCTTTTAAAACTGTATGTATGGGTAAACGAGTGAACGAAATCAAGGAAAATATACACTCAAACAATTATATCTCTTAAAACAAAAAAAAAACAAAAAAAAAACAAAAAAAAAAATTGAAATTTTAGCCTACTTTTAAATTAATTGGCACGGCTTGATACAGTAAAGGCAAGGCTCTCACTTTAAGCTTCGCATCTAAGGTTATTTAACGTATTGAGCATCCTAGTATTTAAAAAATTAGAGCTTTAGAGAAATTTTTAGCTAGGTTTTAAAATTTCAAGTCTTTGTTTCAGATTTTTTGCTCAAGACTTCTTCCCAGCCTGAAGTTTTTTTCTTTTTCGTCTTGGGCTTCCGCTTTTTATGCCAGCTAAGATCTTGGGCGCAGGCTTGGTGCTTGCAGCAGAAGATTTATTCAGTTTATCACTAGGGTTTTGGGCAGGAGAATTTTGGGCAGGAGAATTTGGGCTAGCGGTTCTAGCGGTTTTTGGCTTCGAATTCTTATTGTCCCGCTTCTTCGTAGAAGCCTTTATATCGGCTACATGTTTTTCGCTATTTTTTTCTTTCTCATCTTTTTTCTCCGTCTTTTTTAGCTCGGGCTTCTCTGTTTCCTTTTCATTCTTTTCAGTTTCTTCTTCAGCCTTGTTTTTCTGGATGTTATCCTCATCGGAATTTTTGGCAGGATTTTTGGAAGAAATATACGCGGGTTTTGAATACGCAGATTTTGAGAAGCTACACAAAAAAAGCGGCACAAAGGGCAAGACTATCCACCAGCTAGAATAGCCGGCATCGTTTAGCCGTTTCAGGCTGACAACAGCAAATATATAATAGAGAACAAAAAG
>JAUXHF010000091.1 GCA_030621685.1 Spirochaetota bacterium | reverse complement strand
CTTTCTGCATACATAGCCCGCTTAAGCTTAGCTACTTAGTTGCTTTGCACTTTATATTCTAGTTTTGCTTCTCAGTTATCTTGTTTTTTTGATGGCTTTCTTATTCGCTAAAACTTTTTGCAGTAAAAGATATGTTCTGCTTTCTGCATACATAGCCCGCTTAAGCTTAGCTACTTATTTAGTTGCTTTATAGATTGTTATTTCTCTGTGTATGGAGAAAGATTAGCTATAGTAGAATTATACTCTTTAAAAGACTGCATAAGAGTTTGTTTTTAAAAATATAGTAAGTTCTTTCTTTTTCCGCATTTATAACATACAAAGCAGGAGCTTAATTTAATTTAGCTAATGGGGGCTTTGCTTAATTTGCTTAAAGAACGCCGAGCAAGGAGGTTTTGAAGAGCAGGGATTAAACGGGGATAAGCATACTGAAAACCATGTTTTGTGAGTTTACGAGGTATGACATAGACGCCTTGTAGCAGAAGACTAGACATTTCTCCCAGCAACAAACGAGGCAAGAAATTCGGGATTCTTAATATATGGGGACGGTTTAACAACTTTGCCAGAGTCTTGGAGAAAACGCGCTGCTCAAGAGGCTGTGGCGAGCTTAGATTGACGGCGCCAGATATCGCCTCTGTTTCGATAATAAAGAGTATAGCAGCTACCAAATCATCTATATGAATCCAAGAAAAACCTTGCAGGCCATCGCCTAATAGCGAGCCTAGCCCTAGTTTATAGGCAGCTACGAATTTGGGGAAGATACCTGCTTCTTGGCTTAAAACTAAAGCTATTCTTAGCCTGACTTTACGAGTGAGCCTAGCCTTAGCTGGGCTTTCATCTGTTTCTTGTAGAGGTTGCTCCCAAGCTTTGCAGAGAGCACTCATAAAGCCTGTTCCCGCAGCAGAATTTTCATCGACAACGTCCCTAGAATACTCATCATAGAAGCCGATGGCCGAAGCGTTTATCCATAGTTTCGTGGGCTGTTTCATTTTGCGAAGGCAGCTAGAGATATGCTCTGCTATGCTAACGCGGCTAGAAACCAAACGCTGTTTTTTCTTTTTCGTTAGGTTCAGCCCCATGATGTTCTCGCCTATAAGGTTGATAACAATGTCATGATTGCTAAGAAGTTTTGGGATGCTATCGAAAGAGAATTCTATATAGCGTATTCCTTGAGTAGCCTTCTTTGAAAGAAGGCTCTGCCTGCTGGGGATGCTACAAGTATGGCCTTTCTGGCAAAGCTTGCGAGCAAGCGCTGTGCCAATAAGACCCGTGCCGCCTAAAAGAAGAATTTTCATAAGGAAAAGCTATAAAAAGCCTCCAAAAACTTTAAGCAAGTAGCTAGCCATAAAAGAGATTTAAAATTTCAGTAGCCGCCAGATGCTTCAAAATTTGATGAAGAGCTTTGGGAGAAAATAGAAACTTTAGGTAACCATTTCAAGAATTCGAAGCGATACGCCAGGGTTTTTTTCCAGAAATTTATCAAAAGAAGCCTTAACAATCTTGAAGACGAGGGAGTTTTTCTTCGCCTGACAAATAAGAGTAGACCGTTTTCCCGATTTGAATTCATCGTAATTGCCAATGATATCGCCGATGGAATATTTGATACGCTGAGAACTCTTCCTTTGAAATCCCTCTACTGGCCCAGAATGATAAATATAGATTTCCTTAACTGGCTTTGAATCTTCAAAGAGCTTGGAGTCTTTCGTTACTTCAAGACGCTGCATGATTATTTCCAAATCGGTTTTTTGCGCGGAGGTGAGTTTTTGGAATATTTTCGTATTGCTTAGGGCTTCCCAGCTTTGCATATCTCTGTTTTGAGCGACCTGAAGCAGCGTCTGCTCCAGTTCTGTGCCATCTACTATATTCTTGAAAGCATCCTTAGAGAGTGAAAGCACTTCCACATCGCTTTCAGCATAGACATCGGCGGTGCGATTTGTATTGAGTAATAAAGAGACTTCGCCTAAATATTGATAGCGACCATAGCGCTTAACGACAGTGCCTTGCTGGTCGCGGATGACTAAAGATCCCGAGACGACAAGGTAGAAAAAATCACCTTTGCTATCTTTTTTGATAACACGTGTGTTTTTACTAAAATAGTGTTTTTGGAGTACGCTAATCAGATCCTTCACTCTATTTAAGCTAAAATCTTTAAATATCTCAATTTTAGAGATGGTTTCTAAGAGCAAGTACATTTCTTCAAAAGTACCTTTTTCTACATTCAAGGAAACGGTATTGGCAATTCCGAATTTTGCCAAAGTAAGCAAACTCTCTTCGGGGAAATCCTTAGCGGCAATATGGTAGATGATCATCTTCTTCTTTACCGAGGGAGGAAGGGAATCGAGGTAACTTACAGGAGTATGCAGTGGCGGCATGCCCGACTCATGATATATGAGGTCGCTGTCCCATGGGAAATTGTTAAATTCCTCGTGGCGATGTTTGTCGATTATATTCTTCTCAAGAAGCAAATCGAATGTTTTGGGAAGGTGTAAGTGGTCAGAGGAATACACGAAAGATTTATTACGAAATTGAAAGCGAAAGCCCATGGTGGGAATGGAATGGAGCATATAACGAAAGCTAAACCATGCACCTTTAATATTAATCGACTTTCCTACTTTCACTTCCTTATAGTTGAAAAGTGAGCGCAGCTCTGCTTCGGGAATGTCGCTTAAGGTAGAGTATTTATACACCCATGAATTCATAACTGTTCTGGTGGTGTAAATATCAATCTTATATTCCTCTAAGATTTTTTGAAAGGTGCCTGTGTCATGGTCGGCATGCGTATGCGTGAGGATGATGCTGTCTATCAGCCGAGGATTCACATTTGAACGTCTAAGCCACTCGGTAGAATTCACGGGAGGGTCTACCATTATGCCCATGCCGTTAATCCATATAATAAACCCAGAAGTGTTGTCCTTAGGATCAAAGCCATGCGAGGGTCCAAGGCAGGTTACACCTAAGTAGGGCGGCTTAAACGGTTCTTGAGGTACGTTGCCAATATCGTAGATGACGTTATAGGTGATTTCGCCGGGAACCATGACTTTCGTTTTCGCTTTACGATCGTGGATTTCATATTCTTCATTAGCGTTTAAAGAAATAGCACAATTCCCGATGGAAATGCCTTTATCTTTTTCTAAGGTTCTAAACTCGACAACATCTTCCGCTTTAAAGGCTACAAAAAAGTCCATTTCTTTTTTCAAGTCTGGAATGTAGGCATGCATGCTTTTCACATAGTCTTGGCGTAAATCGAGTGTTTCAGGACCAAAAAGCGCTTCTGATATAACACGTTCAAAAATCTTTTTATGTTTTTTCAAACAAACAATTATAGCTTTACGCTTCATGATGAAGAAGTTAAAGTAAATTGGAAATTCTACCTCGGCTACCGAGATAGCTTTAGATCTATTAAAAAATTTGGTTGGCAGGCAGAATATCTGTGGCACACCGCTAGGGAAAGCCATGGTGTCTTTAATGGTTTCCGGCGGAGAGCCTACTTGTACGTAGCCTTCTGTGGTATCCACGAGATAGCCGCCACGCGGCAGGCGATAAATTTCTCCTTGTTTAATATTTGTAGCTGTTGCTGTTTTCATAATTAAACTGAGTCTCCTTATATTATTTTTGTTTTATACACACTAAACACATACAAGAGTAGGTTTTTTCTTTTTAGGCCCAGGTAGTATAAAGAGAAAATAAACATGACAAAGGCTTACAATCTTTAGCGGAAAAGTATATTTCTGTGTTTTTCATCTCTATTTCTATCTATCGCATAGCTTATGAAATTTTATTATATCATAAAGAAACAAAAAATAAAGAAATACTAGCTAGAAGAGCCTGTGAAGAGTAGGCTGCTGGGGAGAATTCCATCACATGCTCGTTTTTCAAGAAAAGAAGCAGCTTTTAGAAAGAAATGCCCTAGAAAAACGCTGCTAACGTTGCTATAATTGCTATAACTGCTCTTTTAGCTATCAATAAATACAAAATGCAAAAAAAAAGCTAGGGTATAGCCTTCAAAGAAGGCTATACCCTAGCTTAGGCTTATGAAAAAAGCTTTATAGTAATGTGGGAACTATAAAGTATTACATCATGCCGCCCATACCGCCCATGCCACCCATGCCGCCAGGAGGCATAGCCGGGGCTGCAGGATCATCATTACCCTTTGGGATATCTGTAACTAAAGCTTCGGTGGTCAGCAGGAGAGCAGCTATTGAGGCTGCGTTTTGCAAGGCCGAGCGAGTGACTTTAACGGGGTCAATAACGCCTTCAGAAACTAGGTCTGCCCATGCATCGGTTCTTGCGTTATAGCCAGTGTTGCTTTTGCTTTCAGCGGCTTTTTGAACGATAACCGAACCATCTTTACCAGCGTTTTCGGCTATTTGCCGAAGGGGCGCTTCTAAGGCTTTCATAACAATTTGGATGCCCATTACACGTTCATCACGAATAGGGCTGTCTGAACTCCTTGTTTCTTGTATCAGTTTGGCAAGGGTAGGTTGGGCGCGAAGCAGAGCAATGCCGCCACCTGGGACAATACCTTCATCGGTAGCAGCGCGGGTAGCCGAAAGAGCATCCTCAAAACGTGCTTTACGTTCTTTGAGTTCCGTCTCGGTAGTAGCGCCAACATTACAAACAGCTACGCCGCTAGATAGCTTGGCGAGTCGTTCATTAAGTTTTTCTTTATCGTAATCTGAAGTGCTTTCTTCAATTTCTTGATTAATTTGAACACAGCGTGCCTTAATATCTTCTTTTGAACCAGAACCTTCTACAATAGTAGTGTTTTCTTTCTCGATGATGATTTTCTTAGCTACGCCAAGATCGTCTAAGTTGACATTTTCAAGTTTCATGCCAAGCTCTTCAGAAATAACCGTACCCTTGGTGATAATGGCAATATCTTCAAGCATAGCTTTTCGTCTATCTCCAAAACCGGGGGCTTTCACGGCACAAACGTTCAGCGTACCACGTAAGCGGTTGATAACCAATGTAGCTAGCGCTTCACCTTCAATTTCCTCACAGATAATAACAAGTGGCTTGCTGGCTTGAGAAACTTGTTCTAAGAGGCCAAGCATATCTTTCATATTTGATATTTTCTTGTCATGCAGTAGAATAAAAGCATTATCATATTCAGCAATCATTTTTTTCTGATTGGTAATGAAATAAGGAGAGAGGTAGCCACGGTCAAATTGCATTCCTTCAACCACGTCTAAAGTGGTATCAAGGCTTTTTGCTTCTTCAATGGTAATAACACCCGAGTCGCCAACTTTATCCATAGCACTGGCAATGATATTGCCAATTTCTTCGTCATTATTTGAAGAGATTGAAGCTACTTGCTTTTTCTCTTCATAGCTGCGAATAGGCTTAGACATTTTTTTCAGGTAGCTAACCACTTTCTCGATAGCAAGTTCAATACCCTCTTTTATGATCATCGGGTTGTTGCCTGCTGCTACGTATTTTAGTCCTTCATTTATCATAGATCTTGCTAAAACGGTAGCCGTGGTTGTGCCATCACCGGCTACATCGTTAGCCTTCGAGGCAACTTCTTTTAGTAGCTGGGCTCCAAGGTTTTCGTAGGGATCTGGTAATTCTATTTCTTTAGCAATAGTAACACCATCGTTTGTGACGGTGGGCGAACCGTAGCTTTTCTCTAAAAGCACGTTACGGCCTTTGGGGCCAAGCGTAACGCTTACCGTGTTAGCTATGATGTTCACACCATTCATTATTTTTTTTCTACCTTCTTCTGAGTAGAGCATTTGTTTTGCCATATCTTCTGTTTCCTCTGGTAACTTAGTTAGGGGTTTGCGTTTTTGTGTTTTATTTAAGCAAGAAGTGCTATGATATCTTCGGCTTTTAAGAAAATGTGTTCTTTGCCATCGATTTTAATAGAGGTGCCAGCATATTTATCATGAATGATCTTATCGTCTGGTTTTACCTTAATTTTATCACTGGACCCTACAGCCACAACAATGGCTTCTTGGGTTTTTTCTTGAGCAGTGGCAGGAATGTATATCCCACCTGATGTCTTCTCTTCTGCTTCTATGGGCTTTACTAAAACTCTGTCTTCAAGCGGGGTTACTTTCATTTCTTTGTCCTCAATTTTCTATTTTTCGTGTTGTAACAAAAATACTTTTTATATTTTTTAGAAATATAATCATAAGAGCCTAGTTGTCAAGAGAAATATTGAAAAATGGCTTGCCCTGCTCTTTCCTTTAGCCGAGCTTGGCTATTTAAATTACTAGTCAGCTACTAAGCAATTATCTAAGAACTGTTTACCTATGTATTAATGAGTATTTAGGGCTTAATCATTGAAGGCCTTATAAGAACTGCAGCAGGAATTTTTACTACTAAATTTACTACTAAAGTTAGTAGTAAATTTAGTAGCAAATTTATTACTAAGAATTTTTAGAGAGGGAGAGCAGCCTGTTAATGAACAGGGGCGGGCCAAAGTTTCAGGTTTCAGGTAAAAGCCTTAAACTTTGTTTTTAATTTCTGCTGCTTGGCGGAGGAAGCTGTAGATTTCGCTAAAGCCTTGCAAACTATGGCTACTTATAAAAGCTATGTGTTTAGCGGGGATTTTTTGCAGAAAGGGTTTTAAGATGGCTTTTTTTTGATCTTCAAGAGAACTTTTAATGGCCTGAAGAGAATCGACTTTTGAGAGAAGGACGAAATAAGGCTTTTTGTTATTTTTGCCAAGTTGCTTATAATATTCCTCCTGTTCTTTTTCTAAGAGCAGGAAGGTTTTAAACGCTGAGGGAAGGCTGCTATCTATTATGTAAAAAACAACACTGCTTCGGTCAATATGTCTTAAAAAGTTTAGCCCTAAGCCTTTTCCTAGGCTAGATCCTGCGATAATCCCTGGGATATCGGCTAAAATAAGCCGTATTTCCTCGTTTACATGATACATCCCCAAGTTTGGAGAAAGTGTTGTGAATGGGTAATTTCCGACTTTTGCCCGAGAGGCTGTTAGCTTGCGCAGCAAGGTGGACTTGCCGGCATTGGGAAGACCAACAAAAGCAACATGAGCTAATAACTTCATTTCAATGTTGACGAAAACCTCTCTTCCCAGCTTACCTTTTTCTGCCATGCGGGGAGCTTTGTTTTTTGAGCTTCTAAAATGAGTATTTCCTTTGCCGCCTTGTCCGCCGGGCAGGAAGAGGAATTCTTCGCCATCGGCTTTAAATTCGTGGATGTTTATGTTGTTTACATCGCTAAGAATGCTGCCTGGCGGCACTTCGATGAGGCTGTTTTTTCCGTTACGACCATGTGCTTTTCTTCGTTTACCACGTTGTCCATCGGCAGCGCGCAGTATTTTCTTATACCGCAAATGCAGTAAATCGTAACGTCTACGACTGCAAACAAAAAGAATATTGCCGCCATTGCCGCCATCGCCGCCATCGGGGCCGCCGAAAGCTAGAAACTTTTCCCTGAGAAAAGAAATGGCGCCATTGCCTCCCTTGCCAGAGATGACTTTGATTTTTACCGCATCAATAAAATTTTCCATGATTGTTTTTTCTAGAGCTTTTCTATAGTATTTCTCTATAGTATTATAATAGCTTGAGTATTAAATTCCAAATTCCAAATTCCAAATTCCAAATTCCAAATTCCAAATGCTTTTCGATTAAGCCTATGTATAGTATTTATATGCAGGCTTAACTTGGCTTACATAAATTATATGTATAAAGTATAAGGCCAGCTACCAAAGAGAAATGGCGTCTTCTGCTGTTTTCT
>JAUXHF010000276.1 GCA_030621685.1 Spirochaetota bacterium | reverse complement strand
CGAGAGCTACAACCTTTTTAGTATCCGCGGCCAGCCCTCTAAGAAAATTGAAGAAAAACTGGCAGCAAAATATTTATTGATGAAGAAACCTAGTTGCAAGCCTGGCTGCAGAACTTTTTTAGCTTTGCCAATTTGTTTTTGGATACAAATTTTATGGGTAATCATGTTCATCGGAATATCTTTGCTGTATCCTCAGCAAGCTAAGGATGCATTTTTAGTAGAAATAGAGCATACAAACATAGGCTTAGAAGATACTTTAAAAGTCAAAATTCGTGCCGAGAAGTCTCTATCAAAAATATATTTTGATAGCAGAGATTTTGAAAACCTTGGTAAAGTGGCATCGGCCTCAAAGGTTTCCATTCTTAATGGCAAGGTTCAGCGAGAGAGCCTTTACACGTATATTCTAAAACCTCTTTCATCAGGAAAGCTGCAGTTTTCGATAGTTTATAACAACCATAAAAAAGGCCCTTTTTATATTACGGTTAGCCCGGGGCAGCGGCTAACCAAGAAACCGGCTAAGGATGCTTATGGGGATGATTTTTTTGTAGACGAGAAAAGTTTTTTTGTAGAAAACAAAATTTCAGAATCCAATCTTTACATCAACCAGCCCAGCTTGCTAAAGACTATTTTATACTATAGAATCCAGCCCAATCAAATAGCGCTTTTAAAGCCCTTTCAGCATAACGGCTTAGCCCTGCAAAGTATTAACAGCAAACTTTCCGAAGAAACGTATACCAATAAAAAAGGCATACGTTATAAATCTAAGGTGGTAGCAGAGCATATTGTGTATCCGGTAAGAAGAGGCGAGCATGTTATTGCTGGCGGAAGTTTCCTTGTTCGTCTTGGGCATCCTGGTTTTTTTCTTCGTTCGGTAGATAAGGAGCTTTCAATAAAATCCTTGAATATCACAGCGAGGGAGTATCCTCTTCGTAACAGACCAGCGGCTTTCAACTTTGATTTTGGTGATTTTACTTTTGATATGAAGATAGAAGAAAATGAGCTTAAAGAAAACATTCCCTTTACCTTGCAAGTAAGCGTAGCTGGAAGAGGAAACTTTGTTAGCCTACAATTACCGGTGTTAACTCAGGCTATGCTAGATAGTTTTTTCGAAGAGAAACAAGCTGAGGGGCAATCTTTTTTAAGTTCGGCTATTATCAGAAAAGACAAATTGTATAACGAATATCAGCCGGTAGCCGGTAGCTATGAGGGCAAGAAGTGGCAAAACTATCATGTCATTCCCAGTAAGCCGGGAAAGCTGTATTTGCCTGAATTAGAGTTTGCTTATTTTTCGAGTTCAACTGAAAGCTATCGAAGTCAAAAGGTTAAAACACCGATGTTAGCTGTTGGGAAATTTTTCCAAGATGACCTTGGTTTACTAAACACGGCCTCGAAAACAAGCGATGGTCTTAGCGCAGGAAGTTCATTGGAAGGGCATTCTAATTTTGCTGCTATAGCGACAGATGCTACGCTTTCTAGGCCATCTTCAGCCTATCTTTTTTTTGGCTACTACGGGCTATCCTTAGGTTTGTTGGCGGCTTTCTTAGTCTTTCAGAAGTCGCTGCGTAGGCGAGACCTTAATCTTAAACAGGCTTTTTTAAAAGAATGTAAACACTTGCAAGCAGAGCTTCGTGCTTTTGAAAAAAGGAGAGACCCTTGGCAGGCTCTGAAAAAAAATGATGAACAATCTGCCAAGCCGCCCATGTCTGATAGTTTAGATTTTCTTAACAAATTTATGGGGCAGCTCCAAAACTACCTCTATCTTGAATATGCTAAGCTTGATAGCAAGTTTGCTAAGAGTAACGAGAATGCAGAGAATACGCTAAGGAAAAATTTCTTTGTACATGCTTCGCTTACAAGCATTGAAAAGAATCTTTACAGGCTAGCTGGCAAGGAAGAAATTAGTAGAACGAAAACCCTTAAAGCAAAGGTTGAATTATTATGCTTTCTCGTAGAAAAATTAAGGCAATATGAAAAACTGCTTTTTGGAGGAAAGCATGGAAGTTTCGATTTAAATAAGAGCATAGAGCAAATAATTTTGCAAGTATCTTTAGCTACTTAATATAAGCCTGTAGCAAAAAAACAGAAATTGAGCCTAGGGTATTGGGGATGTTTGGGATATTTGTATGAGCGTGTTTCATCCTTCTCTTGCCAAACATTAAAGGCTTCAGCTTAGCCTAGCAAAAACATGACTAAAATTCTTTCTATAAAATTCCTAAGAGGCTTCTTACTCTTAAAGCTAAAGCTGTTTCATTGCTTCAGGCAGAGTTTTTATGTATTTCTGTATACGCTAGCTTTACGCAGCTTGTTAAAGGCTAAGGTTAAGGTTAAGG
>JAUXHF010000289.1 GCA_030621685.1 Spirochaetota bacterium | reverse complement strand
CCCAGATGAAAGGCTTACTTCACGAGAGCTAGCTACATTATATTGTGAATCTAATCCTGATACCTGTGAAGAAAAAAGAAAAAACTCAAAAAAAAATCTTACTAAAAAAGGGACAGAAGTCCAGCTAGCCAGTGAAATAGCAGCACGCTATAAAGAAACCCTCGCCTTAAATGAAAAATTCAAAACTATTGAAACGTACCCACGAAAATTTTACTACACAGGAAAGTCAGATGCTGAAGAGGTTGAAGAGGTTGAAAAGATACGTCCTGCTACTCAAGGCAGTGATACAGGCTCTCATTCAGACAAACCATCTGAAGAAGAACTCTATCCAATACTTGCAGAATACTTATATGGCGAAAAAAATATATTTTCAAAGCGCATTGATGAACGTAAGTCTAAGAATAAACAAGGTCCTAAAGGCAATAAATGGCTTTACCCTGATATCGTAGGATTAGAGAATCTTAGCGAAGAATGGTCTGCTGAAATAAAAGAGACAGCTAAATTATCGGGTGATAAAAAAATAAAACTATGGTCTTTTGAGGTAAAAAAACGTATCAATCGCAGCAACGTTCGTGAGGTTTTTTTTCAAGCTGTAAGTAATTCTTCTTGGGCAAACTATGGCTACCTTGTTGCAGCTGAAATTCAAGGGCGAGATACATTAAAAGAAATACAGATGCTAAGTAGTCTTCATGGCATTGGCTTCATTACTCTTGATGTTTCTTCGCCCTCAGATAGTAATATAAGCATCCCCGCCCAAGAGAAGCCAGCAATAGATATGGACAGCGCCAACAGAATTGCCAAGGAAAATAAAGATTTCGAAAATTACTTTAAGCTCATAATGGAATTTCATCAAACAGGAACATTGAAACCTCATGAGTGGGATATCCCAAAAGACAAGAAATTCTAGTTTTTATAATACACTGCTTAACACTGCCTTAATACAGCTTGTCTGCGGTAGCTGTTATTTTCAAATATCCCAGCTTATTTTGCTTTAAGCCATCTTATTTATGCAAAACATCCTCTTAATTTCTCATGCAGCGCCGTCATCGGAGCTTTGCTTCGCTATGGTCTTAAACCTTAAGCCTTAAGCCTTGACACAAGCACAGAGCGTTGGTTTCAAACTCAGCTGCCGGCCGCTTTCGCTTTGGGCAGCCTCATCGTGAATATGTTTTGGGGAGTTTCCTCATGGGCATGATTATAGCCTTAGCTTTTTTATCTGCCAAGCTGCTGGCCGCTTTTGGCATAGGAACACAAAGCTTTCTCGTAGTTGGCCTTTTGGGTTCTTTCACTACATTTTCCGCATTTTCTAAAGATGTCTTTATGCTAAGCCAGCACGGGCAGATTCTCAATGCCATTGGCTACGGCTCTGCCTCGGTAATATTCTCGATTGCTATTCTCGATTGCTGCTCTGTTTTTTGCGGTCTATCCCCATCTCTTATACGTAACTTTTTTTAATCCAAAGTTCTTTTGCTCCATCTTACGCAGAAAATTACAGAGAAAATCAAGATAGTTTTTCTAAAACCTAGTTTCATAGACCTTTCTACTACAGCCATCCATAGAAATTTCTAACGCAGAAAGATACTTGGGGGCTACTAAAAGAGAGTATTTTAGTAAAAACACAGCTCATTATCTACTCAAAACTAGATACACTCTGATAATGCATTTTTAATAGCTTAGGTATAAATCATTACTTCGATAGTAAGTAGTTTATCTATCCATTAAATTTATAAAACTGGAAATAACAAATGATATGTTACAATATAAAAAAACTTGAAGCTCAAAAGCAAATTGATAGAGGTCTTTTATGAAAGAAAATTTAATGAAAAAAGCTGTAGCCGAATTTATCGGAACTTTTACCTTAGTGTTCTCTGGTTGTGGTGCTATAATAGCAAGCCAGGCGTATCCAGGCCAGGTGCCGGGAATTGCCGTACCCCTGGCTTTCGCCTTAGCCTTAGGCGTCATGTTCTACGCTGTCGGTCACATTAGCGGCGGGCATTTTAATCCTGCTGTAAGCTTCGCTTTTGCTATCGTGAAAAGGCTATCATGGAAAGATGCTTTTTGCTATTGGATAGCCCAGTTCCTTGGCGCTATCGTAGCCATTGCCATTCTATCGGTTATCCTGCCGCAAATGGCTAATTACGGCCTTACCTTGCCTAGAGTACCTATTCTCGCGGCGGTTATTTGGGAAACTATTTTAACGTTTTTCTTGATG
>JAUXHF010000139.1 GCA_030621685.1 Spirochaetota bacterium | reverse complement strand
CTCGATTTAAATATAATCACGTTTTATACTCGATTTAAATATAATCACGTTTTATACTCGATTTAAATATAAACAAGGCGGCTAAAGAATCAATAAATTTTAAGATTACAGAAACTTATCTGTATTCCATAAAACTATCTTGAAAAAACTAAACATGTGTTTCTTTGCTAAATTTAAGTTCAAAAACAGCCTGCAGTTTTTGTTTCCAAGATTCGAAAATAATAAAAACTATTTTACTTTGTACATATAAAACTTCAGCCTCACCAGCCAGTTCATCAATGCGAAGCATTATTTGCTGCGCTGTTTTTGAAAGCCTCCCTTGTTCTTCTAAGGCTTTTTGCACTTTATCTAAGGGCCATTCCCATGAAAAACCTTTGACTCCTTGTAAAACCAAAGTCCATTTTTTATGCATGAAGTCTTGATACGGCGGCTTGCCGCTTTCTGCATGGGGAGCATAGTCAAGCAAGTCATCAAGATGCTGGTAAAGCGTTCCAAATTTCATGCCAAAGGCCTTGTGTTTTTTTTGTTTAATCACCGCTTCTTGGCTATCTGCTTTTTCAAAGAAAAAAGGGATGGCTGCTGCAAAAGAAAAAAGCGCTCCTGTCTTTTTCTCATTAATCTGCGAAACGGTCTCAAAATCAAGAATTTTTCCACAAAGCGAATTCTGCTGTATCTCTCCTAAGATAACCGCCTCAATGCTGTCGGCAAACAAGCGAATAAGCGAAAGCGAGCCAGAGGCCGCCATAAGCTTGAACGCCGCCGCTATATATCTATCACCCATCATTAAGGCATAGGCATGCCCCTTATGATTTACCGTAGTGTTATATTTCCGCCGAATAGTCGCCGCATCTAAAATGTCATCGTGAAACAACGATGCTTCATGAATCATCTGCACGGCTGCTAAGGCCATCGAAATTTGGCGATCATCAGCATCTCCAGAACTCTCGCCAATAGCCGCAAAACCCAATAATGGCCGAAGAAGTTTGCTTTCCGATCCCAGCTTTGGGATATTTAACTCTAAACAAACCTTGCCAATGCGCTGATTTAACTGCTCAATGTTTTTTTGCAAGAGAGGATTCTCTTTCAATAACTCTTCCATAGACTTAAGTATAAACTAATAATCAAAAAATCTATTGAAGAAAAAGCTAGCTCTCTCTGCTTTAAAAAAATATCTAAACTACTTGCCTATGGGAACTTAGCTTGGTGTTTCACAAAAAGCGCTTGGATATTCTCAGCAAAACTATCATTTGTAGATACAGCCTGCTTCCGCCATTCAATATAACTCAGCACATCATCAGCCACAAAATTTTCCAGCTTGCCCGCACTTTCTTCGCTCAAACTCTCATTTGGCTTATTGGATAGCAGCGTTTCAAAAAGCTCTTGAACCGCTACTTTTCTCTCCTCGGCTTCCTCAAGAAGAATAAGATATTCAAAGGCCGCCCGCCGCAGAAGCATAGAATCTTTAGTTTTAGCTAACAGGCTTAAAATTAATTCATTTACTTCTGTAGAGCTTATGGGTTTTCCGGCAAACAAGGCTTCAATATCACGTGTTTCGCTCTCGCCCGGAAGTTTTGACCAAGGGCTATGTTTCTTTTCATCTGTTTCCTTAGCTGAAAATTCTTCTGATTCTATTTTTAACGCCTTAAATACTAAGGCAATATTTTCATTTTTGCTTTCCTCTTGAGTTAAAAACGCCTCGTAGAAAAACCTGCCACGTCCCATTTCAAAAAGCGCTAGGCTAAGCAGCATGTAAAATATGAAAACCTTCAGCGCCGGGTAAAAAGATTTTTTTAAACTCACCCTCCTCACTCTCACAAATACAAAGCTATCTACTACTGCTAATAGAAATATAAGACTAACCAAGCTCGCCGATATCAAACAAAAGAAACACCATGTTTCCAAAAAAAATGCTTGCACAAAGATTAAATATAAAGAAAAAAGAAAGCCCAAAAAGGCTACTATCAACACCTTATGCAAGGCTTCTCGCCTGATAAGCGCCTGCAGACTTAAGTGAAAAAACGCAAGATAGCTGCCCCATCCCAAAACAGAAATAGGAATCCCCTCTATCCATCCGTACTGGCTAGAGGTGACCTTTGAGCAAGATGCAACTCCCCAATTGGCAAGAAGCGTGCTACAAAGCGGCTCTACTTGGAAGCTTTCATAAATAAGAAAACTCGTATCAATTAAACCCAGCAGGGCAAGCACTAAGATGAGAACATGGCGCATTTATTTTTTTTCTCCGTTAGATGTTTTTATCTGCTTTCTTTGCTTCATTAGAATTATGCTACTTGGAAAAATTTATTGTAACCACGACCCTCTTTCTTTTAAGAGCTTAAGAAGAACAGCGCTTGAAAGAATTGAAATGAAGTTTTTATGGCACAAGCCCAAGTTTTTTGAAAAAGGCTTCTATCTTAGCACGATAAGCCTCTGGATATTTTTTGGCTTTCCTAAGACCAGAAAGCCTGCCTTCATCAAGGAATAAGTCATCTTTTTCTAAAGCCTGCCCTGCATCTGGCTTCCCATAAGGTGTGAAGTCGCGCTCTGCCTGCCTGGGCGCTTCTTGTTCATCTTCGCGTTCATCACATTTCAGACCTTTCTTATGCCGCAAAAGGTTTTGTTCAATTTGCTTCTGCAAATCTTCAATGCGTGCTAAGTTTGGGTTTTGCCGAAGCAGCTCACTTTCAAGCTCTTGCATGGCTTGCTGAATTTCTCGTAGCTCTCTGGCTAGCTGTTCTTGGCTAAGACCATTCTGGCCGCCTTCGCCATTCCGGCCGCCCTCGCCATTCTCGCCGCCTTCGCCGTTCTTGCCGCCCTCGCCTTGCTGGCCATCTTGTTCTTTTTCAAAAAACTGCTCTAGCAATTGACGCAAATATTCTTGCTCGGCAGAAAAAGTTTTAAGCTGTTCTAAGGAATTTTTCTGCTGCCCGCCTTGTTGCTGGCCATTCTGATATTGATTCATCAAATTTTGCAAACGTTTATTTAAATTCTGCTGCATCTCTGAAACGTTTTCCAAGGTGTTCTCTTGTTTCTCTTGTTCAAACTTTTGCTGTAGCTCTTGTTTAAACCTTAGCAGAACGCTAACCAATTCATTATTATTATCTTCTAAGCGAGTTATTTCTTGACTGGCTTTCACCTTTTTAGTATTGCCAATTTGCCTAGCCGGGTCTATGCTTTTCTCAATTGCCCGCATCTGTGCAACGGCCGCATCGTAGATGTCAAAAAATGCTAACTCCAGCAATATGCCCGCTGAAAGCAAATACAATTTATCTTTAAATTTTGAATACATTGCCTTATGAGCCGCTGTCAATTTTGAAAGCTCTTTCAAATACAGCGCCTCATTTAACGATCCCGCATCGATAATTTCTCCGTCCTTAAACTTTTGTAAGAACCTAACCTTCTCGGCTAAAGAAACTACCTGATGGCTTATTTCGGCCAAAATAGCCTCTCGCTCTGCTTTTTTGTTTAAGCCGTTTAAGGCAAAGAAACTACGCCGAAGCTCATCAAGGTATTCGCTACGCTGGGCAATGAAGACTTTGTTGTTACGTTGCTGGGGCAAATCGGCTAGCGAGGATATCTGTGTATCTGTTAGCTGCTTCTCGATACGCTGGCGAAGCCGTAAAATATCTTCTCGTTCAGGCAATAATTCTCTTACTTCCTTATAGCCCTCTCGCAAATACAAAAGTTCGCCAACCAGTTCTTCGGCCTCTCGGCGCACGCTCTCATCGCTTAGCCTTGAATAAGAAAGATATATTTCTATATCCTTGTATCTATCATAAATATATTGCGAGAGTTTTTCCAGCTTTTCTAAAGCCTGCAAACGCTTAATAAAGTCAAAAAAAGCTAAGGTCTGTTCAACCTTACGTTCAAACTCTTTAGCATCTAACTGGCTTATCTGCTTTCTTATTTCTTCCTGCGAAAGATTCTGCTCAATAGCTTGCCGTAGATCGTTGTTTTGTTCCTGAAGCCGCTCAAGAAACTCTTTGTCTAAAGATTCTAAGGTTTTGCTTAATTTCTCTAGCTTCTCTTGCAGAAGCGGGCTTATGGCCTGCTCCTCTTCAAGCTGTTTTTTAAAGGAATCAATTTCCTCTTTATCCTTTTGAAGTTTCTTTTTTATATCTGTTAAATTATCATCAACTCGCCTAAGGTCCTTCTCTCCTATCTTGCCTTTCTCTGAAAGAATGTCAAGTCGCTCAAATTCCTTAGTCAAAGATCTAGCTTGCTCGCCTGTTTTCTTTAGGTTTGATAAAACTGCCTTGCTTTTTTTCGCATTCTGCTCGTATAACTCACTCTGCGCTTCAAAGCGTATTTGCTGCTCTTTGGATTCTGCGCTTAGTCCACTGAAATCCCGTACTTGTAATTTATAGAAAAATGTAGTATCGGGGCTAAAACTATAGTTCTTTAGCCCAAGTAACATGCTGTCTTTTAGCCTCAATCTTCCCTGTATTTTCTCTTTGGGGTAGACAAAAAATTTCTGGCTTAACACTATGCTTTCTTTATATTTAGCATAAAGCAACAGACGCAAGCTATCTAGAGCTATATCATCACTGGCAAGAAAACTCACTTCAAAATCCTCAAGCGTCCAAATACGCAGCAGAGGCGGCGGAGACTCGATGCTAACCTGAGGCGGCTTATTTTCGCGTACAGCAAAAAGAATTTCACTCATATCACTTTTCTGCCCGTAGCGATTTTCTGCCTCTATAAAAATTTTCGACTCCTCATCTATCCGAAAAGATACTTCAAAGCTAGAGAAAAATTTCTTAGCCTCATCATTGAATATCGCCTTTGCTTTTATTTCTAAGCGGCTGCCATCTTCATGCTTTCTCCAAGCTCTCACTTTTGATAATTCATCATTTTCTAAGTAGCGTAGCTGCAGTTTCACCTGCGAGGCTGCATCTATTAGGAATTGTGTAAGCCCCTCGTACTGCTGGGTTTTAGCCGTGGGAATATGGAAGATGCTGGCATGAATAGCCTGAAGTTTGGGCGGCGCCGTAACCTCTATAACAAGATCTCCCTCTGCCTTAACACGGGCTTCTTCTAGCCGGTAACGCAGACGAAATGATCTCTTCGTTTTGCTTAAACGAAGAGTTTGCCCGTTGGTAAGCGTATAACCCCGCCCCAATTCATCATAGAGCAGAGCCTTTGAATATTCACCTTTATAGCGCAGCGTAAAAACATCATCTTGATTTATCCGCTCTGGATATTCAAAGACATAGCTATACTCTTTAAAGCTGAAAACAGAACGAAGATTGCCGGCAAACTGGCTGCTTAGATTGCTTAACACTATATGCCCTAGCCCTAAAACTAGGCTCATCGCCAAAACCGCTATGAAAAGAGGTCTTCGCTCTCGAAGCAAAAGCGGCGCTAGTCGATGCTCTGCCAGCACCTCCTCACGTGATTTTTCATCTACGTCAGCAACCTTTTTGCCCGCCTTATCAAGCTCATTGTACCAGCGAAACCCAAGTTTGAATTGCTGTTCTAAATAACTATGAAAATGCTTCCTTCGCTTTCTGTATTGTAAGTAGCTGAAAATAAAAAAGCCAAGCGGCACTGCTCCATAGCCCAGCATGACCAGAAAAGCCTCGCTTCTAGGATGAATGACCTCGCTAAGATTTATTCCCACATAAA
>JAUXHF010000367.1 GCA_030621685.1 Spirochaetota bacterium | reverse complement strand
CATGCTTTCCATGCTTTCCATGCTTTCCATGCTTTCCATGCTTTCCATGCTTTCCATGTCATCAGCCACGCCAAGCAGGCCATAGCTGTAAACAACCCAAGCAGCGCGCTTAGCCCCAGAAACTCTTTGCTGGAAGAGCTTCTTCGTGTCCATGCCATCTGATAACTTACGGCTAAGCTCTTCAAGTTCCCCACGGCTAAACCTTCTTTTGGCATAGCCCTCTAGTAAAAAGCGATGTAAAATAAAAAGGCGCTGCTCTTTATTCAACATGCCTTTCTTAAAAAAATCATGACCAAATATAATAAAGCCGCCCTTCCTTGTAACAAGGCCCGCTAGCGCTAAACTACGAAGCAGTAATTCATCACAGAGCAGCAGCCTAGTTTTCATCACAGCTATGTTTTTTTCATACGCTGGGTATCGCTTTTCCAGTTTTGATAACATGCCTAGTCGCAGGAAATTCCGCTCGTAAACCTCACTCTCATTCGTTTCATCTTCCTGATAGGCAACAGCAAAGCTTGTGGCAAACTCAGCAATCTGCTGCTTTGAAACACTGTGGAAAGGCCGATAGCAATGGCCATGTCTAAAGCTGGGGCTGGCCAAGGCCCTAAGGCTGGCCCCTTTAAAAAGCTTCATGAAGAAAGTCTCTGCTGCATCCTTTTGGTGATGCGCCGTGCAGTACGCCCCAAAGCCATGTTCAAGCAAAATTCTTTCAGCCTCATCGTAGCGAATTTTCCTAGCTGTGGCTTGCAGGTTTCCAGCAGCGTTCTTTATATCCCCCAAAGCTACTCTTTTAGTCAAAGCTACCCTTTTAATAAAACAAGGGATTTTAAGACGCTTTGCTTGTTCTAACACAAACTCCTCATCGGCCATGCTGGCCTTAGCACGAAGCTGATAATTAACATGAAGCACAGCAAGCATGCCGCCTTCATCAATTTCAGGCTTGCCATCCGCTAGGAAAGTAGATTTTTTTTTATGCCTATGTTCTTGCTCTTGCTGGCATAGCTTTGCCAACAAAAAAAGCAAGACCATGGAATCAATGCCCCCCGAAACAAGCAAGAGCAGTTTTTTCTGCAACAAAGCCCCCAAATTCAACTGATGAAGCAGCTTTTGTGTTAGGTCATGGTCATGCGCAGCTATTTCATCGCTGGCATGTTCTGTGCTTATCGCTGGCATGTTCTGGCTTATATCTTTTATACGTAAACCTTTCATCGTAACCCAAGGCTAGCAAAAACAACT
>JAUXHF010000078.1 GCA_030621685.1 Spirochaetota bacterium | reverse complement strand
TCTCTGCAAACCCCGATACAGATTGCCTGCCTTGCTCCCATGCCTGCGCCCATGCTGAAAAGCGAAAAACATGCCATAACATAAGCGTTGATATCGGAGAAAAAATACTTAGCAAGCTTCGTAGCCAAGACTCGGCTTGTTCTTAAACCATCCCCTGTTTACCCTGCTTATTTTACCCTGCTTATTTTACCCTGCTTATTTTACCCTGTTTATTTTATTACGATGGCTTTGGCTTATGCTTGCTAGAAGAGTAAAGCAGAATAGCTTCAACAAAAAACATCAAAAGCGCGCCTAAAATAGCCCAGCTAAGCAGCTCGCTTAATAATTCGCCAAACAACAAAGGGCTGGCCTCTGCAAACCCCGATACAGATTGCCTGCCTTGTTCCCATGCCTGCGCCCATGCCGAGAGCGAAAAACATGCCATAAGCGTTGGTATCGGAGAAAAAATACTTAGCAGCTTAAATAGCCAAGAGAGTTCATGCTTGGTTGCCAAAAGAATGAAATCCCAGGCTACCTGCTGGTAATTTCGAGAGAAAAGTGAAAATGAGGTTATCGCCGTACATAGCGTAAATAAGAGCGGTGCCTGCATTCCCATAACAAAACGTTTCTGCTTCGGAATATTACTTACTTTATTACTTACTTTTTTACTTGCTTTTGAATTAATATCCTCTCTACCCGGCGTTTCTCTTTGAAGGGGCTGTGTAGCAAAACGAAGCATGGCTACAAGCGTAAAACCATAGCCCAAGGCTAATGCCAACATCATCTGTGTTTCTACCAGTAAGGTAAACACGAAGAGTCCTAGGCTAAACAACAGCAGATGAGCCACCCGCTGCAAAATATGGCTACCTACAAAAAATATATATACGTAAACGTTTCTGCCTAGAATAAACAGGCCAGAGTTTCTTGCTTTTGTATTTGGCAGGTTTTCTTGCTTTTGCTTTTGCTTTAGCTTACTTTCTCTGCTGAGGCTTGCTACAGAGACAGGGACAGCAAAAATCATGGCCTGTAGCCTGTTTTCCCAAAATTTTTGAAAAGCACTTATTACAGCTAGCAAAGGATACAAACTAATAACAAACCCTTGCTCGCGAGGTTGCTCAGATATTTTATAAGAATTTGCTAAAAAGTGCTGGCTCTTCCTATTTCCCTCATTTTTTCTACTCGCTCTTAGGGAAAAGATAAAAAAAGCTTGGCTTCCTAACAGAAAAAAAAGCATAACCGCCAAACCTATGCCCAAGCCCAGCAAAGAAATAACGCTTGCAGAAAGAATATCAACATGCTCACTATAGCCATAGCGAGCATGTAAGAAAAATACCCGAAATTCAACAGCCCCCGGCTCTTTAGGTAAGCTGAAGATGAGGCTTGCTTTGCCAGAGGCATCTGTTTTCAGTAAACTTATGCTTCTAGGCTCTGCCGCCCAATTCTCACTCCTCGCTGTGTCTAGCTGATTTCCGCCTCTCTTCTTATTAAAAAAATTTAATTTTTTTAATAAGAGATAAAGCGGCTCGTTTTCTGCTGTCTTTTCAATGATCCAGTCATCTCCCGCTAAGATCTCTATTTGTAGTTTTTTAGAACTTACAACAAGAATTTTCTTAGCCGCTACGTTGTAGCTTCCACGTTTCGCAGAAATATCAAGCCTAAGCTCTTCTTCGCCAAAAGCATACTGTTTATCAAGAGAACTTTGATAAAGATATGCCTTGTTACTTAACTCGGCCATAAGCGTTTGCCTAGTTTGCGCTAATAAGCTCCTTTCCTCAAGAAAAAAGCATGCCAGCAGCAAACAAAAAACATGAATTTGGAAGTTTTTTTTCACAGCGAAATTCTACAACAACTCCTCTTAGCAAGGGCTAAGAGGAGTGAAGGCGCTTTGAAAGAAGCGTTTTAAAGCAAAAATTCAATCTAATTCCAAGGCTTCTTTTGTATGTTTAAAAACGGTCTCAATATCCATTCCGGCAGCAATCTCGCGCAGAAGTTTCCTATCGCGGTAATATTGCAAAAGTAGTTCTATGTTTTTTTCAAACAACTTAAAGCGATTTAAAATAATTTCTTTCTTATCATCTTCACGAAATTCTTCTAAATCCTTGGCTCGTTTTTCAAGACGTTTAATAATGAGTTCCTGTTTCGCTGTAAAATACAAAGTAGCATCAATTTCAACAAACTCGCTTAAGACCTGTGCTTGCTTAAAGGTTCGCGGAAATCCATCCAAAATGAATTTTTTTTCATCTTGGCGAATTTCATTTTTGATGAGCTCGCACATGAAATCATCGGGGACCAAATTGCCGCTGTTCAAAATACCACGTATTTTCCTACTGATTTCTGTATTTTCTTGGCTTGCCTTTCGCAGTATCTCTCCGGTAGAAATATGGCGTATCCCAAATTCACTTTCTAGCCGTTTCGATATCGTGCCTTTACCAACACCAGGCATGCCTAAACAAATAAGTCTCAATTTTCTCACAATATTTCACCAACCATTTCTGTACATTTTTTTTTCATAAGCTAGCTGCCTTTTCATTGCCTTCCAAGTTTTGACGAAATTTTTATTTAAAATAATAATATCATGCTTCCTAGCCCATCTCAACCTAGCAAAGTTTTTACTTTTTCCACCAGACTCTCTGAATCGAGGCAGCAGAGCCTTAACTGCACAGCACGAGAAGCATGTTCAATCAGCTTGTCCGGCACAGCTAAGCGATGAACGCAAGCTCTATGTCCTTGTCCTTGCCCTTGTAGCTTAGACGAGGCTAAGGCTTCAAGGGTCGCCGTTCCAAATCCAGATGTGATGCTGGCTTCTTCGGTAACCACAATATGCTTATGGGTGGCCGCTAGAGTTTCAATACATTTAGAATCTACAGGCTTAGCAAACCTAGCATTTACCAAGCTTACATGTATGCCCAACTTCTGCAAAGCCAAAGCTGCTTTCCCAGCCTCATAGACGGTAGAGCCGTAGCTCAAAAAGGCTACTTCCTTCCCAAAGAGAAGCCATTCAGCCTTACCTAGCTCTATTTCATCGCTCTTTTTTATTTTTTCATGCTCTTCTCTTTCGCTGATACTGCCTTGCTGAGTTTCCTTGAGCATGGCAAAAAAGTCTTCGGGAGGAATACTGCTTTTCGGGTAACGAATAGCCACAGGCCCTCGCTGCCGAAGCGCAAAGGCTAGCATCTTAACAAGCTCTTCTCCATTTTTAGCTGCCATCACGGTAAACCCCGGAAATATTCTGGTGTAGGCAATATCGTAAAGGCCCTGATGGCTAGGCCCATCTTCTCCCACTAAACCAGCTCTATCTATAGCAAAAACAACGTTCAAATCTTGTTGCAAAACTATTTCATGAAACATCTGATCGAAGGCCCGCTGCAAGAACGTTGAATATACACAGAAAACCGGCTTCATGCCAGATTTTGCTAGCCCCGCCGCAAATCCCGTAGCATGCGCTTCACATATTCCTACGTCAAAATAACGATCGGCAAACTTCTCTTCAAATTTATGTAACCCAGTGCCCTCGGGCATGGCCGCCGTAATCCCCACCACTCTTTTTTCCTTCTGTCCTAGCTTTATCAAGGCTTGGGCCATAACAGAAGAATATGAAGCTAAGGGCATGCGCGCATTGGCAGGCGACTGCTTTTTCGGAGAAAGAGCATGCGGAGAATCTTCTACCGCTACGCTGCGAATAGTCGGTGGCTTTTCGCTAATATCCACTTGGTAGCCGCCACCTTTCCTTGTTATGGCATGTATAAGCACCGGTTTATTAATACGCAGGGCCGCTTCCAAAAAACTACGTATCTCGCTAACGTCATGCCCATTTACTGGCCCAAAGTAATGAAATCCTAAGGCCGTAAAAATCTGCGAAGGACTTGTAATCGTGACCATGTCGTTTATCAGCGTGCTGGTTAAGGTTTCTAACTTACTCCCAAATTTCGGGATTTTTTTCAAACTCTCTAAGGTGTGATTGCGCAGTTTATTATAGAACGGCGAACGGCGGAAACGCAAAAGCGCCTTAGCTAAGCCGCCTACCGTAGGCGAGATGGACATCGAGTTATCGTTTAAAATAACAATAAGTTTCTCGGCTAAATGACCGGTGTGGTTAAGCCCCTCAAAAGACATGCCTCCTGTCATAGACCCATCGCCGATGATGCTTACAACCTGTGGCGCACGCCCATGTTTGTGAAATGCATCTTTGCCCTTAGCATCTTTTGGCAGCATTCCTTCCTCGCCGCCCAGGCTATCTGGCTTAATTGGCTTAGCATGCACAGATGATGCATCCCGGTCTGCATGGACCCCATAAAGCAAGCTATAGCCGGCCGTTAGCCCAAGGCTTGTCGAGACTGCCGTTGAGGCATGACCGCCACGAAATACATCAAAGCGGCTTTCATGCTGGCTGGGATAGCCGCTTAGCCCATCTGCCCTGCGCAGCGTTGCAAATTCCTTATATCGCCCAGAGAGAATTTTATGCGGGTACACCTGATGTCCCACATCAAAAACAAGCCTATCGTAATCTAATTTAAAAACAGCATGACATGCCATAATCAGCTCTACGCTGCCTAAGTTGGGGCCCAAATGCCCGCCATTTACCTCTACGACTTCTTTAATATACGAACGAATTTCTGCCGCTAGCCTGCCCAGGCCTTTCTTATCCATGCGTTTAAGGTCTTCGGGGCTATGCAAATTTTGCAAAATAGGATAGGCATGCCTTTTTCTCGCACTATCTTTTTCAGCATCTTTTGCAAAATCTTTCACATTAAGGCTCACGCTTTCTCTTACTACTTCTTTTACTATATTACTCTACATATTACTCTACATACTGCAGTGTATTGTACTCTATATTCTAGCACGCTACCTTGTATTTTGCATTATTTCTATATTGGCAGCCATCAAGAATGTTTTATCTTAAGATTTTCCTTATTTTCAATCAAGCAGCCTTTTATGCTTTCATAACATGCCCGCAAAAAGCATAGTTTTCAAGCTGGGCTCTTTAAAAAACATGCCCAGCCAGACATGCACCATACTATACTAAACACCTATCCACATATATACGTAAGCCTGGCCTCGGCCTGGTTGAGGCTAAAAAAAATAATAAAAATTATATGAAAGAAAGCTCACAAATTGGTTTTATTGGCCTTGGCAGGATGGGCGCTCCTATGGCCGGACATCTTATGCATGCTGGCTATAAGCTACTTGCTTACAACCGTAATCAGGCTCGCCGTTTAGCTTGGCAAAGGCGCTATCTCTCAAGCTCTAATAGTTTGAGTTTGCTTCATGCAGAAATAGCCACAAGCCTCAGCATGCTAAGCTGCTGTACTACCGTTATTATATGCGTTAGTCGTAATGAAGACCTAAGCCAAATTGTGAGCAGTCTTCAAGGCCATCTTAAGCAAGGAAGCGTAATTATTGATCATTCAAGCATCTCGGCCAGGCTTAGCAGAGAGCTTGCTGGAAAACTTGAGTTGCAGGGCATCAGTTTCATAGACGCACCTCTTTCTGGCGGGCAAGAAGGCGCAGAAAAAGGCATTCTTAGCATAATGGCTGGCGGCGACAAAAAGGCCTTTACGAAAAGCCTCCCTCTTCTGCGATGTTATGCCAAAAGCATTAACTTCATGGGGGCAAGTGGCTCTGGGCAATTAACTAAGATGGTCAATCAAATTTTCATTACTGGCGTTTTAAGTGGCTTAAGTGAGGGCCTCCACTTTGCCAAGAAAAAAAACCTACCTTTAGATACCCTGGTTGAGGCCTTAAGCGCCGGTGCTGCTGGCTCTTGGCAGCTAGCCAATCGAGGCAAAAGCATGGTGGCCGAAAAATTTGATTTCGGTTTTGCTATAGATCTTATGGTAAAAGACCTCAGTTATGCTTTAGAAGAGGCCCAGCATGACCCTCTTATAGATGAAAAACAAACTTTAGCTGGCTTGCAAAAAACGCTTGAACGTTATAAGGCTTTACAAAAAAAAGGCGAGGGGAATTTAGATGTTTCGGCGCTTATCAAAACTTATTAACAAAGGTTTTCTGCTCGCTTCAAGAAGCCCCCTTTCTTTAGCCCCAAGCAAAATTTATCCCCAAGCAAAACCTTGTTTTCTAGCAGAGGCTTGGCTGTAGCCAGCAGGCTAGATACATGAAGTTTTTTGTTAATAAGTTCTTTCGATATCTCTTTATCAGCGATAATATTTAACATGGAAATATAGCTGACATGCATAAGCATTCGTGCTAGCCAATAAGAAAGTGTGGAAATTTTATAACAGGCCACATGAGGAACGCCGAAGAAAGCAGCCTTCAAGGTAACCGTGCCAGAACACAGAAAACTAAAGTTGCTGGCTAGCAAAATCTCATCGTAGCGTCCTGAGTAAAGAGGCATGCTAGCCTCGCTGAACCCGGCCTCTGCTCTGGCTTCAGAAACCAGTTCACGGAAATCTTCATGAGCTAGTGAACACAGAAATCGCAAGGCCGGAAATTCTTTCTGCAACTCTGCTGCTGCATGAAAGAAAAGCAGCGCAAGATGCCCAAGCTCTTGGAAACGACTGCCGGGAAAGAGGCTTATCACTATACCCTCTTGCTCTTTTGGTAGGGCAAGGCTTTGCCTTGCCAAAGCACGGCTTTCATGTAAATTTTTTTTATAATAAACAAAAGGATGCCCCACAAGATAGGCTGCAACGCCAGCCTTTTTAAACAGCCGATAGTTCACTTCAAAAGCACAAAAGACAGCATCGAAAAAGAGCATTTTCTTGATATTCCAAGAACCCCAAACATACACATTAGGGGGAAAGAAATAGGCCGTACGAATACCTAGCCTATGTGCTTTTTTTGCTAAAGGAAGATTTCTGCCTTGGCCATCAATGGCGAAAAACAAGTCGACCTTACCGAAGACAGCATCGCCTTTTTTCATGAACCTGTGGCAACGACTAAAAAATCCAAATGAACGCCTGAATTCATGAAAGCCCTCAAGCAACCCAATGCTTGAGGCCGTAGCCATATCGCCAAGAAAGTTAACCCGCTTTTCGCTGTGGCTTAGCCTTAGCAGCTCCTCGCCGCCGTAGGCAGAAAAGCAAAAATGCGGAAAACGTTTGAGTAAAAACTTTACTAAGCCTAGGGCATGATGATCTGCGGAAACATCAAAGCAAGTAAGAAAGATGTGGAAAAATGCCCTCTCCAAAATTTTTCAGACCCTCTTCATCAAAGCTCTATTTCAGCTCTTATGCAAAATTTATTAAACTCTTAGCTCATCTTATATGTTTTTATAAGACAGCCTTGATGTCTTATTTACACTCGTAGCAAAGCATGCCATATAAACATAAACAAGAGCGAAGCTAAGTCAAGAGCGAAGCATCTAGAAATTTCCAAAGGCTTCAAAGGCTATCAGCAGTATCTCTTTCTTCATCTATCATCGCCATAAACTCTGTGTCGCAGACTTTAGTTCCATCTACAAAGATTTCTGCAGAAAAAGTCATGCGTAGCTTGCCCCAACGCTTTTCTGTTACTTCAATATGTAGCACATCACCGGGAAGCACTTGCCGGCGGAATTTGGCATGTGATATTCCAAGAAAATACACCGATGGTGAACGCAAATTCCTATCTCTTGAAACTTTAATAATAGCTACTTGCGCTGCCGCTTCTATCAATAATACTCCCGGCATAACTTTCTCATGCGGGAAATGTCCTTGAAAAAACTGTTCATTCACGCTTACGTTTTTAATGCCAGTAATTGTTTTTTCCTCTATTTTTATTATTTTATCAACCAATAAAAAAGGGTATCTATGCGGCAACAACCGCATAATTTCGCTTATTCGTAAAGGCTCTTTAAGCGGAGCCGCTCTTTGGGGTTTCTCTTCAGACATAAAATTCTTCTCTGTATTTTTTATAACAATTGCAAGTTAACTCGTAAAACTACATTCCCAAATTACATCCCCAAAATTAGGATGGCATAATTAGAGCGGCGTAGTTAGTACGTTCTTTTGAGATAGGTTAATTATACTTTGAAAAAAAATTACAAGCATAAAAAGAAAAAACAAGAAAAATTAAGCCCGCCCTTATTATATCTGTGCAATTTTGGGCTTGGGCTACTATTTATTTCTTAGACAAAGACAAGACATTCTTAGCCAAATATTTACTAAACAAGCATTTACTAAATAAATATACTCGTAAAATGTATAGCAAAACATTTTTAGCTAAGTATTTCGCCAAGTATTTCGCCAAGTATTTCGTATAGCCTAAGTATAAGTATTGTATAATTTTAGATGCCCAACAAAGCTGGCTACAAAATATTTCCATATTCTTAGAACATGCTAA
>JAUXHF010000245.1 GCA_030621685.1 Spirochaetota bacterium | reverse complement strand
CTGCTGCTCCTGCTCTGAAGAACTTGGATGGCTTAGCTTAAGCAGCATCAAAAGCTAGGCCCTGCCCGCTTGGCATCTATGATATGTTTTGCCATGCTTTCTACGCTTTTTTGACGCCAAAAAGGATGGGGATGCGCCGTTATGCAGATAAATCCCTTTATCTTAGGTTCAATGAGCATCATGATAGTTGTACTTCCCTCTTTTCTTTCGTTTCTTTCACGTAAAGTATACAATGGATTAACCTTGATGACCACAGCTTCCTCATTGTAATACGTTACAAATTATAAACCATAGCTCATAGATGAATAAACCATAGCTCATAGATGAATACTTTTAATATTTTATGGAAAAAATTTTATAGCGCTGCTCCTTACGGAAAATGGAAAAAAGAATGTAGAGAAGCCAGCTAGCCACGAATCCAAAAGCAAGGCCTAGTAGCAAAAAGAAAAACGAAAGAAGCGGGAAAGCTAAACTCGATGCCTTTGAAGAAGCCAAATATAAAGGTTTCAAAGGTTTCATCTCTCCAAAAAACCAAAGCGTACTAAGCCATTCCCTTACACTTTCATTATTCTTAGCCTTAGGCAACGTCAAATGGTTTTCACCAGCATGCCACCTGGCTGCTGAAAACCCTTGTATATCTCTTTTTATATCTAAATACTGCCTTTCTAGGCTATTAGCCTCTCGAAATGTTAGCGGATTAAGATAATGCCCCTGGCTGCTCTGCAATTCAAGGCAGGCAAAGAGCTGAACTCTACTAGCCTCGGCAAAAGCATGTTCTTCTCTTTCTAGCATGCTCTGCTGATCTGCTAAATACTGCGAAAACATTTGTTTGGCAAAAACTAAAGGCGAAATATGCAAAGCCAAGCTACGCCTTTCGCCAGCGGGGATGTTAGCCCAAAAAGCTTGCTTTAAAAAAAGCCCTGTTTCATTCTCTTCTGCAAAAAAATTTTTTTCTTTGCTTATTTCCTTGCTTGCTTTACCATCTAAACTTAAAACTAGTCCAGCCTTAGATGGCCCAGCTAAGCTGGCCTTTGAAGCACAGTTGTTTTCATATTTTGTCTTATGCAAAAGAAAGGAAACTGAAGAGAGTGCTTGCCTTGCCATTATGGGCAGATAAAAGGTATCGTAGGAGAACATGGGTTTTTCAGCAAGTGGTGGCAGGGTAAAATTAAGAGAATCTACATGTTTATAGGGGGCAATATCCTCTTCAACGCTAAAGAAATGCTGTTTATAGAAATCTTGATATTCTCTGCTCTTTCTCTTTCTCTTATTCCTGCTTCGTATTCGCATAGAAAGCCTATACTTGCCGGGTTTAAGCGGCAAGAACAGTAGGGAATCGTCTTGCTCGCGAAAAAGTTTTAACAAAACCTTTTCTTGACTCGCCTTTCCCGAAACATTTTCCTCCCGAGAAAGCTTATAGCTAAGCCTAGCAAGGCTATGGCGTTTAGCATGAATACTTGGAGCATGAATACTTGGCAAAATTACATGTTTTGCTAGTTTTATCAACTCTGTAGAATCGTAGCGCTGCTTTACGTATAGCGAATTAGAAATAGCCTGCCTTTGCCATGCTGTGCCTAAAACTTGCTCATAAATTTTTTCGAGAAAAGATGCCGAAGAAGAAAAAAACACAGCCTTGCTGTCTTTGGCAATTTTCCGCAGCAGTTCATCGTTAAAATGCACAGACGCTGCCCCCAAAGACTTCGAGAGAGCCAGCGTGTAAATAGGCATATCAAAGTCACTTAAGCGTTTATGCTGTGCTGCGTAGGGGTAGTTTGGCATGCCATCAGAAAGTAAGATGGCAGCATAATGCTGCTTTGCTTGAGCTGCTTTTTTTTTCGAGGCTTCTCGCATGCTATAAAGCTTTCTAAAAACATCAGCATAATCAGTTTTCCCCTGCGAAAGTGGCAAGTTTTTCATGGCTGCTCGCAGTTTTTTGGCAAAATCTCCATTGGCCAGCCTACTTGGCGGGACCAGCACCTTAGCCTCATCCGAAAATATGATGACAGCCGCCTTGCTAAGTTTTTTCCGAAAAAATGGCTTTTGAAGAGTTTGCAGAATGCCTGTTATTCGTTGATTCAGCGGATCATTTCTTTTCATGCTCTCACTATTATCAACTAAGAATATAAGAGAAAGCCTTAGCGGCAAATGATATAGCGGGGTTCTCACAACTTTTGTATGCCAATGCCCATCGGCCCTTAGGCTCTGCATGTGTAAAAAGTAGCTTTGGGCATCCAGGCCAGCCTTGAACCTAAGTTTGACGTAATAACGAGAGTCTTTTTGCTGCAATATTTCGGTTACTGGATATAGGAACGTACTCGCCGTATCTTCTGCCTTGCCAGCTGCTAGAAGACGGAATCGGAAAACTGTAGCTTCGTCTCCTTCATGCCTGCTCCTCTCCCTCTTATGGCTAAACAAGGCATGTACTTGTAATTCGCTCTCATCGCTAGATCCTGTTACAAGGATGTCTTCAAAAAAAGCTGCTGAAACCTCATGTTCCCCCACCAGCCAAGGGTTAGCAAAAACTTTTTCTGCAGCAACTTGAGCTAGCTGCGAAAGCTGCCCCCCAGCTCTCTCTTCCTGCCCCCCAGCTCTCTCTTCCTGCCCAGCTCTCTCTTCATAAGCGCCGCTCTCTTGAGCATGGCTAGCATAAGCGCCACTTACTAAGCCAGAGAACTCATAACTGTAGCCAAATAACCCTTGAAGCAAGAAAAAACTTATAGAAATTGAAATACAGAGCCTGTGAAGACGCTTAGAGAAAAAAAGAGAGCAGAAGCCTTTCATCCTTTAAAGAACGGCTTCTTTCTAGCAAAAAATTAGTTCGGACGCTACGATATGCCAAACGTAAAATTACAAATTAGGCTAGGCTGATGCTAAGAAAAGCTAAACTTGACGCTTTTTATAAA
>JAUXHF010000007.1 GCA_030621685.1 Spirochaetota bacterium | reverse complement strand
CGGTTGAAATACATGCCTCTTTAGTCAAAGAAATTCGTGAACTTACCGGACTGGGTCTTATGGAATGTAAGAAAGCCTTAGTAGCCGCCGCAGGAGACAAAACAGAGGCCATTCGTATTCTAAAAGAACAAGGACTGGCCATCGTCGCAAAAAAATCTAACCGCGAAACCAATGAGGGCATGGTCTTTATTCACAATGACGCAGGGCTGGCTTGCGCCGTAGCCATTTTTTGTGAAACAGACTTTGTAGCACGTAACGAAATATTTCTAGCTTTTTCCGAGAAAACAGGCAAAGCCTTACTAGGCAAAGGGGAAGCCTTTTTAGATACAGCCGATTTCCAAGAATCTTTACAAGAGATTACAAGCTCATTAGGCGAAAAAATTATGTTGGGTAAGCCTCACTTTCTAAAAGCTGATGCCGATACCGCCATTCAAAGTTACCTCCATACAAACAAGAAAATTGCTGTCTTAGTAAAACTGCAAGCTAAGGATTTAGCCCAGAAATCAAAGATTCCTGCCTTTCTCGAATTTTCTAAAGACATCGCCATGCAAATTGCTGCCATGAACCCATTGGCTATTTCTAGTAACGATATTTCTAAAGAAGATATAGAACAAGAGCGTCAAATTTTCCTAAAGCAAATGGATGAAGTTAAGAAGCCCGAAGATATTAAACTAAAGATTGTTGAAGGCAAAGTAAAAAAATATTTTTCCGAACGCTGTCTGTTAGACATGAATTTCGTTAAAGATTCCAAGCAGACAATTTCTAGCTATATGGAAAAGTTTTCCAAAGAACATACTCTAGATGATTTGCAAATAATCAATTTCCAAAGAATACAAATTGGCAAAGAATAAGCCTCCCCTAGTTTATAGGCTCTTCAATACCATTTTATACGTACCTATGATAGCTGTTTCTTTTTCAAAGTAAAAAAAATGAATACTGAAGAAAAAGATGTTTTTGATAGCATGAACATGCTCATGCGGCAATCGCTAGAAAAGCTAGCCAGCAACTTCAGTAGCATTCGTTCTGGCAGAGCAAGCTCTGCTATGCTTGAAAACACTATGGTGACGGCCTATCAGCAGAAAATGCCGCTAAAGGATATGGCAAGCCTTACTACAAATGATGCTAACTCTCTTAGTGTTCAAGTTTGGGATATCGCTAATGTAAAAACCGTAGAAAAAGCTATCTACGCACAAGACCAATCATTAACGCTTCGCATTGAAGGAAATACTTTATATGTCAGCTTCCCAGCCATTAACAAAGAACGTCGTTTGTTGTTTGTGAAACAGGCTCAAGAGAAAACTGAAAGCACGAAGGTTGTTATGCGCAATGTTCGTAGAAGCCTAAACGAAACTTTAAAAAAACAACTGAAAGATAAAACTTTAAGCGAAGATGATTACAAAAAATTACTTAAAGAATCACAATCGATAACAGATGCTTACCACAAAAAAGCCGAAGAATCTCTCGCCAAAAAAACAAAGGATATCATGCAAATTTAAATTATATCTACACATTATATAAGTATGCTTTATTTGAATCTTTTGAAACGAGCTCATCGTTTTAACATGCTAAGCAAAAATAATTTTGTAAATTAAAAAGGCTTCTTTCAGCTTCCGTAGTACCCGCGTACTTTATTAGCTAAGCTTGTAAACCTAACATGAAAAAAAACATCGTTAACAAAAATAGTTTAAATTCAGAGCAAACAAAAAATAAATCTCTTAGCAATTCCTCGCAAGGAGGCAGAGTGAGTGGTGGTCATAGGTCGAAGCCAGAAGAAAAAGCATTTGAATGGGGCGAGCATGAACGCAGAAAAGAAGACCGCAGAATAAGTTTTCTACAATCCAACTACGGGCTTGACATGGATAGACGGGACGGAGAACGGCGAATAACGACTCGTTCCAAAAATTTAACAGAAAAAAATAGACGAGAAAACATTAGAAGAAAAGGTATTCAACAGTTTGAAAATTGGGAAAAAGCTGAACGAAGAAAGACTGAACGCAGATCATCGAAAGGCTGATGGGCTTCCATGAAATACCTTCGGTCTTTATGAGACCTTTCCCTAGGCATTCATACGCTAGCTGCGCTACTACAGCAGCTAAGTTTTGGGCATGAAAATTCTTCCGCAACACATTGCTTTTATTTTAGATGGTAATGGTCGCTGGGCACGAAACAATCGTGTTTCGCTACGAAAAGGCCATCAAAAAGGGCTGCAAACCTTAGAGAGCATTCTCGATTACTGTTTCAAACTAAAAATCCATACCATAACCGTCTTTGCTTTTTCCAGCGAAAATTGGCATCGGCCGCCTGTAGAACTCCAGGCCCTCTTCAAGCTTATACTACTGTATGCCCAAAAGAAAATTTCTAAGGCTATTGAAAGAAACATTCGCATTGTAGCCTTAGGCGATTTGCAACGTTTTCCCAGCAACATCCGTAAGGCCATCATACATGCCGAAAAGCTCTCTGAGAAAAACACGGGGGGGTTTTTGCAAATTGCCCTTAATTACGGCGGCAGAGAAGAAATTATACGCGCCGTTAAGAATTTTTCCGAGCAGGTAGCTTTGGGCAGAAAAAAACCTAGTAGCATCAATGAAAAAAACTTTTCTAGCTACCTAGACACTCGTTTTACAGCAGACCCCGATTTTCTTATTCGCACCAGTGGCGAGCAGCGTCTAAGTAACTTTCTGCTCTATCAAATGGCCTATACCGAGCTTTATTTCACCACTACTTTATGGCCAGACTTCGGTGTTGAAGAACTCGATAAGGCCCTAGATGATTTTTCCAAACGAGAAAGACGCTTTGGTGCAAGACCCAATCTAAAAAAGCCTAACTCAGTTTCGCCAATCCTGCATCAAGCATGAAAAAAAGAATTCTTTTTGGCTTCCTTGGGATTATCTTTGTCCTGTTTTTTACTTTTTATCGCAATATCATTTTTGATAGTTTTATCTTTATCCTTTTTGCTGGAATCCTTCTCTTTGAAACCTTTCAGTACTCACCCAAAGCCACTTTCGGCTTACAAGTAGTAAGCCTGCTAAGTCTGCTCTTATTTTCTTTATTAAATAGTATTGAGCTAGGCTGGCTGATAAATCCTTGCTCTACAGTAGCCCATAACATACTACAGACTTTCTCACTTGGGGGAAGTCAAGCTGCTATGCTTAGTTTAGCTTTCTTCTTTTTTGCTAGCATAGCTTATTCTATTTTTTTTACTAAAAAAGAAAATTTTGATAGCCATATCTATGCCTTAAGTAGAAGCATGCTTGTTCTATTCTATCTTTTCTTTGTTCTACACACCATCTTAAAAGTTAAATATGCCGACTACTACCAAGCCCGTATATGTACGGCTTATTCCCCCATAACAAAAGCCGGCCTTCCATATTTCATGCTTTTTGCTTGGTGTGCCACTTGGAGCTACGATACTTTTGCCTTTCTATTTGGCAGTAAGTTTGGAACGAGAAAAATTGGACTTGATGCCTCTCCTAATAAAACATGGCTAGGTCTTTTCAGCGGAATACTTTTCACGAGTGTCCTGCCCTACCTTCTTGTAAGTTTTGCTCTTTCGTGGTCACAAAACACAGCTACCATAAGATTCTTTAGCGAAAACGCTGTTTCATTGATTTTATTATCTGTTATCATGGCCTTAGCCGCACAATTTGGTGATTACTTTTCGTCAATATTAAAACGTGCTGCTGCTAGAAAAGACTCCAGCAACCTATTCCCCGGTCACGGCGGCTTCTTCGATAGATTAGACAGTTCTGGCTTTGTGTTCTTAGTGCTTTATATTTTCTTAATGTTTCAAGAGTTTTTCTAAAGGATGCGGCCGAGCAGCCCAGCTTAAACCTGCTGCGGCAGAGCAGATTTCCGGTCACGGCGCTGCTTCTTCGATGGATTTAGGCAGCTTCTGGCTTTGTGTTCTTAGTGCTTTATATATTTTCTTAGGCTTTCAAGAGTTTTTCCAAAGGATGCGGCTGTCCAGCCCCAGCCCAGCTTAAACCTGCCGCAGCCGAGCAGCCCAGCTTAAACATGTTGCGGCGGAGCATATTCCCCGGTCACGGCGGCTTCTTCGATGGATTTAGGCAGCTTTTGGCTTTGTGTTCTTAGTGCTTTATATATTTTCTTAGGCTTTTCAAGAGTTTTTCTAAAGGATGCGGGCAGAGTAGCCCAGCTTAAACATGCTGCAGCTGAGACAGCCCCAAGCCCAGTTTAAACTTAAAACCTTAAGCACCAAGATACACTTTTTTAATCATAGCGTTATCAATAATTGATTTATCTCCGCTAAGAACAATTTTCCCATTTTCCAAAACATAGGTTCGGTCAGAGTTTTCCATAGCCTTCCGAGCATTCTGCTCCACCATAAGCACTGATATGTTTTTATCGTTTTTAAGAGCCACAATTTTCTTAAAAAGATCGTTTTGAAACACCGGGCTTAAGCCTAAGGTCGGCTCATCTAAGAGTAAAAGTTTAGGCCCCTGCAACAGGGCCCTGGCCAGCGCTAATTGCTGCCTTTGTCCTCCAGAAAGAGAGTTGGCCTTATCATGTTTTTTATCATACAAAATAGGGAAAAAATCATAAATCTCGGGGAGTTTTTCAGCTATTTGTTCTTTCGTATACAGAAGGGCAGCCGGCATTCTCAAATTTTCTTCTACCGTAAGCGAGCGGAAAATCACATGCCCCTGATTAACATAAATAATTTCACTTTTAATAATTTCAGGAGCTTTTTTATGCGTAATCTCATTGTCAAGAAAAAATATCTTCCCAGAAAATATTTTAGAAAGCCCAAAAATAGAACGTAATATGGTACTCTTCCCGGCCCCATTAGGACCAATCAAGGAAACAATCTCTTGTTTTTTTACATGCAAAGATATGTCATAAACAATTACGGCTTTACCATATCCAGCATGCAAATTTTCAAAACGCAAAAAACTATGCGAACTACCCTTAAAATCTTCCATGAAATTCCTCCATCTTATCGCCCACCCAGCTGGCTACCCTCTCTCTTTTCATTTCAGAGGTTTTTCGAACGCTACTTCTTGTTCTTCAAGAAAACTCTTAAACTTTTCGAGATTACTCTTTCTTCCCAGCGAAGAATCGTAAAAGAATTTTTTTGTTACTCGATAGTTTATTTTTGCAAATGGAAAAGGTAGCTGAAACAGATCCCAAGTCCTTTTGAACTGAAATACCGGTTTAGGATAAAAAAAAAAAGCTTGAATAGGCCGCTTAAACTTCTCGGCTAACAATAAAATTCCCATCTCAACACTTTTGGCAGGGCCAATGGGTCCATCCAAAATAAATACGGCCATAAAGCCTTCCTTAAGAATTTTCATAAAGCGAATATAATTTCTTTTCTTCATACGTTTACTGCTTCCTCGTACCACGACTAAGCCATGTTTTTGGCAGAGAAGCGCTACTAAATCACCATCTTCATGCGCTGATATCAGAGCTGAAATTCGATACTCTTTATAAAAAAACCTTGCCATCGCCAAGAAAGAAAAAATGTTTTGATGATAGCAAGCCATTAAACTACCATGCTCAAGCATGCTGGAATTCCCACGATACCGAAAGGTACTGGTCCAAAGAATATAAATTCTAGCAACAACTTGATGCCAAAAATATTTTCTTTCCAAAATTAGCCTGAAGCCTTGCCTCGGTTTATAGCATTGGCTTTCAAATCTTCCACGATGGCAAGAGTCGTTCCTAAGGTTAACAAATCTGCTTCATTGTCCACATACATGTTATTTCGAATGCTAGCAATAAAATCCTCAAGCTCAAGTTGCAAAGGGTTTTGTTTGTGAATGTATAACTTTTCAATAGAGGCTTGTTGTGAATAACGAATTTCCTTTGGTTGCGTAGTAATGTCGCTTGCCCCAGCTCGATGAATACTAATATTTTGTGTTGTGAAATCTAATACAAAAGTGCATTCTTCATCCATAACCATTAAAGAGCGTTCTTTTACATGGCTTAATCTTGAAGCGAAAAAACTACCTACACAAGCGTTCTCAAATAATATTTGGGCATTGGCCACTTCTTCATTTTCTTGGCTCTTCGTAAAAACGCCTAAGGCCTTAAGCGAAACAACCCTGCTGCCCATAGTGCGAAAACAAATATCTATATCATGAATGAGCAAATCTAATGCCACTCCTGTGTCAACAATTCTTTTAGCACCAAACGAAACCCTGCGAGATTCCCAGCTATATGGTTTTTTAATAATTTTCTTAAGCTCTTGAACAGCGCCGTTATAGCGTTCCACATGTCCAACAAACAGTTTTAAGTTTCTTTTTTCAGCTAATTCGCAAAGATGCCTAGCATCCGCTAAGGTATTGGCTATGGGTTTCTCTACAAGCACATGTACGCCTTCTTCCATAGCCAAACAAGCAATTTCATAATGCGTAGATGTGGGCGTAGCTATGACAACAGCCTCTGCTTCTTGGAAAAGAGTAGATAGCTTTTGATAGTTTTTACAGTCATATCGCTGCGCTATTTCAGCGCTACGTTTTGTATCCGTATCGAAAATACCTAGAAAATGAACATCCTTAAGCTGGCTTAATACGTTGACATGGTAGCCGCCCATGCGACCCACTCCCACAACAGCAACAGAAATGCTTTTAGCCATATCAAAATCCTTAGAAAACTAGATTACCTTATTAGATTGCCCTAGGTTTATCCTAGCAAAAAGAACAGTGCCAAGCCTGAAGTAAAATAAAGCATGCGGCTATCCTATATCTTTTTATAGTAGCATAAATAGTAGCATAAAAATAGAACAGATCATGATCTTTATGGCAGCACTGGGGAAAGCAGTCTTTTTAAGATTTTCTTCCTCGTTACGATGGAAAAAAAAACCGGCAATTCCAGGCCCTGCATCTTACCTGTGATCTTAATACGCAGCGGCACAAAAAAATTTTTACCATACAGTGAAAGCTCCGCTTTCGCCTTACTTTTCAGCCTTTCAAATTCACTTTGCTGAATAAAGGACTCTGATGTTTCAGAAAATATTTTCAAGGCTAATTCAAAAAGATTACGCGCACTGTTATTTTTTAGCAAGGGCTTTAAATCCATCGGGATTTCAACTTTTTCTTGAAAAATGTTTTCTAGCAACAGAGGCATATCAGAAAGGTTTTTGCAATACCCACGCAAAGCTAAGAGCATGGTATCTATTTTAACATGCTCTAGCTCATAAGATGTTTCTGACTTAGTATTTTTTTTATGCTCAACTAAAAAGGCTTTCATATCTTGTAAAAACTGCTTTTCGGGCAACATGCGGATATAACGTCCATTAAAATAATCAAGTTTGGCATAATCAAAAATTGCTGGGGCAGAAGAGAATTTTAACTGCTTCATAGCATGCTCTAATTTCTCACGAGATAGATACTCTTCTCCATCTGCTGGTGACCAGCCAAGTAAGGCAAGATGATTTATGAAGGCATCGCTATAGTATCCGGCTTTTTGGAATTCTTCCACAGAGCTAGCGCCATCACGTTTCGAAAGTTTTTCTTTTCTCGGGCCTAAAATCATGGCGACATGGGCAAAAATAGGAAGCGGAAACCCTAAGGCCTTAAAGAGCAAAATCTGCCTCGGCGTATTTGAGATGTGATCATCCCCACGAAGAACATGGCTAATTTCCATGCTGGCATCATCCACCACCACAGCAAAATTATAACTAGGAAAACCATCGGACTTTCTAATAATAAAATCCCCGATAATTGAGGTATCAAAATGCATTTCGCCTTTAACCGCATCATCAAAGACAATCTCTTGCGGCAGAACAAGGAAACGCAACGTGCTGCTCTTCCCCGAGCGCTCCAGCTTAGCTTTTTGGGCAGCCGATAAATTTCTGCATGTGCCGTCATAAAGAAAAGGTTTAGCAACGCTTTTCGCCAATTCTCGTTTTTCTTTTAGTTCAGCATCGCTACAGTAACATAGGTAAGCGCTGCCTTCGGCTTGCAGTTTTTCAAAATAACGCTGGTAAATATGAAGGCGCTCTGATTGGAAATAGGGGCCAGAATCAGATTTCTTGAAGGGGCCTTCATCCCAATCTAGCCCCATCCAACGTAAAGCAGCGATGAGCTGTTTTGTCGCCGCCACGCTCGAGCGCTCACGGTCGGTATCTTCTACGCGAAGAATAAATTTTCCGCCATTAGCCTTAGCATATAAATAATTAAATAAGGCCGTACGCGCGCCACCCACATGCAGGAATCCCGTGGGCGATGGCGCAAAGCGAACACGAATCGGTTTTTGTGAACTCTTAGTTTTTTCTTCTAGCACAAAGATAGCCGTCCTTAAAGGAAGCCAAAGATGCGCTTACCTTCATTTCAAATGCCCCTAGTTCTTGATGCTATTCAAATGTTTTAGCTATCTCTAGAGAAAGCTAAAATAATTAGAAGCCTACGGCGACAATTTCCTCATCGCCTTGCACGGCAGCATGGTTTAGAAATATTTTGCCTTGGTCATCAACTTTATCAACATGGACTTTTAACATCTGTCCTTCATGGAATTCTTTATGAATATCGTTAATACGATGCTTGGCCAGCTTTGAAATGTGACAAAGCCCATCTAAACCGGGCATGATTTCAACAAATAATCCGAATGGAGCTATTCGTTTTACTTTGCCCTCGTAAACAGCGCCTACACGTGGCAGGCCCACCGTAAGTTCAATAAGCCGTTTTGTCTCTTCCATCACTTTACTATTCTGCGAAAATACTTTCACGGTACCGTCTTCTGCAATATCAATATCACTGCCAGTAAGCTCTACAATACGCTTGATGTTTTTCCCACCCGTGCCAATAAGCATTTTAATTTTTTCAACGCGAATTTGCAATTGTTCTCGTCTTGGCATAAACTCACTCATCGGCTTAGGTTTGCTGATGACCGCATTCATTTTTTCTAATATCTCTAATCTTGCCTTTTTCGCCTGCGTGAAAGCTTTTTGCATAATTTCAAGCGTAATGCCTTCTATCTTGATATCCATCTGAAAACCAGTAATACCGTCTTTCGTTCCGGCTATCTTTAAGTCCATATCGCCTAGCTGATCTTCAAGGCCTTGGATGTCGGTAAGAATACGATAGTTGCTTTTGTCCCCGCTCATAACCAGCCCTAAGGAAACTCCTGCAACATGCTCACTCAGCGGAATACCAGCATCCATAAGAGCCATACTTCCCGAACAAATTGAGGCCATCGAAGAACTTCCATTAGACTCCAATATTTCTGAGACCAAACGGATGGTGCAATCTAAATCTTCTTCTTTCGGAAGAACGGCTGCTAAAGAACGTTCGGCTAGCATGCCATGGCCAATCTCTCGCCTTCCGGTAAAGCCATAGCGACCAATCTCTCCCACCGAAAACGGAGGAAAATTATAATGCAGATAAAATGCTTTATTCACCATGCCGCTCGTAAGATCTACACGCTGCTGATCGCGAACGCCGCCAAGCGCAACCACGCCCAGCGACTGCGTCTCGCCCCGAGTGAACAGCGCAGAGCCATGCGCATTATTCAAATAACCGCAAGAGCAGCTTATCGGCCGAAGCTCATCCATAGCACGTTTATCATTACGGCGATCTTCTTCTAAAATAATTTTTCTAACAATTTCGCTTTGGAATACATTGAAAATACCAGAAATATGCCCCAAAGATTCACTACTGCTACCAGCTTTCGCTAACTCTTCAGTCGCAGTATCCACAAGCTCCTCTAAGGCATGCTCACGATCTTTCTTGGCCGGAATCTCGATAAACTCAGCCACTTTCGCATAATATTTTTCTCGTAGCAAGGCCTGAAATTCTTCTTGGTAAGCAAAAAGAGGCACTTCCTTTTTTTTCTTGCCAGCTTGTGAGACAAGTTCTTTTTGTAAGGCAATACCCTTGGAAATATGCGCTTGTGCCTGCTCTAAGCCGTCTAAGATGATTTCTTCGCTGACCATGTCGGCTTCGCCTTCAATCATGGTAAGAGCATGCTCGCTGCCCATGACCAAAAGGTTCATCTTTGATTTTTCCATTGCTTTTATATTTGGGTTGATAACAATCTTCTCATCTACAAGCCCCACGCGGACCCCACTTATCATGGTAGACACCGGGATATCTGAAATTCCAAGTGCACAGGAAGCTGCCATCGCACTAAGCACATCTGAAGGATGCACGCCATCCACAGAAAGCACCATGATGATTATCTGCACCTCATTGCGAAAGCCCTTAGGGAATAAAGGACGCAAGGGCCTATCAATTAACCGAGCAACTAAAACCTCATGATCCGAAGGCCGCCCTTCTCTGCGTTTATACGAGCCGGGTATCCGCCCTGTTGAGTAAAAACGCTCTGTATAATCTATTGAAAGCGGTAGGAAGTCTTTGCCCGATGGCTTCGCTCCCATAGTGGCTATCGCCAGCACTTGCGTGCCCCCTAGCGAGGCGAGTACAGCCCCGTTTGCTTGTTTCGCTAAAACACCTGTTTTAAATTGTATTTCTTGATTACAAATTTCTTTTTTTACGACTATTTCTTTATTGTTTTCCATGTTTTTCCTGTTGTTTTTGGGTTTGTTATTGAGTTCGAGTAAATTCTGTTCTTCTAGAAAGCAGCCAAGTTTGCCACTACCATGAAAAACTTAGCAAGTAGCTGTCTTCAGCGCCTCTTATTTTTTTACGTATTTGTATTTACGAAGAGCATAAAGCAATTATATTTTACTGCTGTAGCCATCTTAAGTCTATTCTTTATAGGCTGTTATCTACGGTACACCTTTCCATAGCAGAAAAGAGTTAAAAATATGCTTTAGAATTATTTCCGCAATCCTAGTTTATGTATGAGAGCTAAGTAAGCTTCAAAATTCTTTCGTTTAAAGTAGCTTAAAAGCCGCTTTCTTTTGCTTACCAGCCGAATAAGCCCCATTCGACAATTAAAGTCTTTCTTATTTTTTTTTAAGTGTTCGCTTAAATGCTTAATTCGCCTCGTAAACAGCGATATTTGAAAATCACTGCTTCCTGTGTTTTTATCGCTTCCTGCTTCCTGTGTTTCCAGCGCTATTTTTTCTTCTTCCATGTTTTAGTTTTATGCCTATTCTTTATATCAATTTCTGTATTATTATTAACTATTATATACTGAATATCATAAAAAGTGCCAAATTTAATACGCTTGGCTTTTACTGTATGTTAAAAAGCAATAAAAAAAACATGCTTGGCTATGAAATAAGGTATGAACCGCCATATTTATCCTCATCTAGCACAAATATAGAGTATACTTCTAACGTATACTCTATAGAATAAGAATAACTTCTGCGCAAAACAAAGCAAGCTATTTTTAGAGTACGTTTTTATAAAAATCATAAAAAAATTGGCTAAATTTTTGAAAATTCAAAGGAATACAAGTATGCTTCTCTTACATTCCATGCGCTTCTTCTTTTTAGTTATGCTACTATTTTCAGCCATCGGCAACATAGTTAGCTGTAGCAATCAACAAGAAAATTTAGAGAAAAGGCTGGGGAATTTCCTGCAAATTCTCACTGCTGAAGAACAAGAAAACTTTAAGCGTGGCCAGCTTGATTCTGTTAGCAAAAGCCTTGACATGAGAATTGAGCAAGACGAAACATTGAAGCAGCAACTAAAAACACTTCAGCATCAAGAAGCTATAGATCTTTTTTCGTCAAAGCAAACAATTCAGTTTTTCTTTAGCTACTTCTATGCTAAAACAACTTCATAGCACTTCTTTATGCCTGTAAGCAAAGAAGTAGCTAGCAAACCAAAGGGCAGGCAGGTATTAGAAGCCTTGCTTTTCATAGAACATGGCAGCCTCCAAGAGAAGAAACTCTGCAAAATCATGGGCATTTCTCCCCAGGAGCTAGCATCCTATGCTAGCCAGCTTAATAAACAGTACGAAGATAATAACTCTTTACTTAGGCTTCAGAAAAACGATAGTCTTTGGCAAACTGTGTCTACTTGCCCGCCCGAATGCAAAGAACTTAGAACCTATGCTAAAGCCATTCTCAAAGAGAGAACAAAACGCCTACAGGCCCTGCAGCTTGAGATATTAGCCATAGTTGCCTATAAACAGCCTATAACCAAAGTTGAAATTGAAACTATTCGCGGTAGCAAGGCCGATAAGCAAGTGGAGGAACTCTTGCAAGAAGATTTCATCCGCGAAGCCGGCAAAAAAGCTAGCCCAGGAAGCCCCCTCCTCTATAGAACAACAAAGAAATTCCTAAGAGTTTTTTCGTTAGCCACCCTTAATCAGCTTCCGCCCTTAGCCGATTTGAAAAACTATAGTTTTATAAAAAAACTATAGTTTTTTATAAACGGAAGAGTCCTACCACTAAGCCTATCATAAGCAGCAAGCCAAGAAGCACGTAAGCTGCCGCATGGTTGCCCTTGCTAACTTCAGAGCTTAAATGAATACCAAAAAGAAATTTTGAGCCACGTAGCACTATGCTGGCCATAACTAAGGCTACCACCATATACAGCAAGAGCCTAGCAAGTTCAGAAAATATTAATAGCATATAGCTGCCTACCTTTTACTGTTAAAAAACCTAGGCTCGGTATAACAAGTCTTAGGTTTCATGTCTTTCATCTTACAGCCCTTCTTTTCGCTTAAAGGAAAGGCTTCGCTTTCTTTTACTAGCCCCGTAAATGCATGAAAAGCAAGAAGAGCTTCCCCGCCTCAGCATCAAGAGCCAGAGTTCATGGATTTCAAGAAAGCCTCGTTTGACTCTGTTGATTTCATTTTCTTTAGAATAAGTTCTATCATTTGCAGCTCATCTAAGTTGCCAAGGGCGTTTCTAAGCGCGAAAATTTTCTGCAAAGTATCCCTGTTTAAAAGCAATTCTTCACGGCGCGTGCCGCTTTTATTAATGCTGATAGCAGGAAAAATCCTTCGCTCAGAAATGCGGCGGCTTAGCACAATTTCCATGTTGCCCGTGCCTTTGAATTCCTCAAAAATAACTTCGTCCATTTTACTGCCCGTATCTATTAACGCGGTAGCTATAATAGAAAGCGAGCCGCCCTCTTCAATATTCCGCGCCGCGCCAAAAAACCTTTTTGGCTTATGCAAGGCATTTGAATCAACGCCGCCAGAAAGCACTTTTCCCGAAGCAGGCTCCACCTGATTATAAGCCCTTGCTAGCCTCGTCAATGAATCTAACAGAATGACAACATCATGTTTTTGCTCGGCCAATCGCCTTGCCTTTTCTAATACAATGCGTGCTACATTTACATGGCGCAGCGCCGGCTCATCAAAGGTAGAAGAAATAACTTCTGCTTGAACATGACGCTTCATATCAATAACTTCTTCTGGACGCTCATCTATCAGCAGTACAATAACATACACCTCCGGATGATTACGGGTTATTGAATTGGCCATGTTTTGCAGCAATAAAGTTTTCCCAGCCTTAGGCGGAGAAACAATAAGACCACGCTGGCCCTTGCCAATAGGACAAAATAAATCGATAATGCGACCTGCCGTATTATCAGCCGTTTCAAGAATGAGCTGTTCTGTGGCATAATAGGGCGTAAGACTATCGAAAGAAGCTCGATTGCGCTGCCCAGTTTTATTAACAATTTTTTCGAAATTCACCTCTTTAATATGCTGAAGAGCCAAATACTTTTCGCTCGACCTAGGCGAGCGAATCTGCCCGCGCACAGAGTCGCCAAGACGCAAGCCCATATTCCTAATTTGCGAAGGCGAGATATAGATATCCTCGGGTCCCGGTAAATAATTATATTCTGGCGACCGAAGAAAGCCATAGCCCTCCGAGAGCTTCTCAAGTACGCCGCCACCTTCAATAATAACGTTGTTTTTGTTAATACAACGCTCTACAATGCGGAAAATAACATGTTGCTTGCCATCATCATCATCATCAAGATTAATACCAAGTTGCGCTGCTATGGCAATAAGATCTTCAATGCTCTTTCTGTTTAGCACTTCAAAGTTAATCTTGCTAACCTCGCGAATATCTTCAAAGTCCTCCAGTTCGCCGTGCCAAGGTGGCAAAAAACCATCCGCATGCGCAGCTGGTTTTGCCAGACTCGAACGTTTTACTATTTTAATTTTTTTTATCTTTGATGGTTCCAAAATAATGCTTTCAGCGTCACCTGCCATAGCAGTTTCCTCGTTTTCTCATGATTGTTTGGGTTGTTTTTTGTTTTTTAGATATAAGCTGCTAAGCTGCTAAGGTACTCGTTAAAACTGCAGTCTCTTTTCCAAGCTAGGTTCTAGCATGTAATCGCATTTGTTCTCTTATAACTGTAAAGAGAACGCAGCCTAGCAGAGGAGACAAAACAATATATAACTGGTTAAAAATTGAGATTGTAAAATAACTAAGCCACTGATGTTTTCGGGATATTCATTGCATGCTCAACAAGCCAAGAAAATTAGCTACTCATCTTAATAAATTTGGTTACGTAAGTTTTCTTAACCTAAGTTACTTCAGAATCAGAAAGTCACTCACTACAATATAGAGTTACCATATAACACCTATAAGTATACAATTAAACAGAATCAGTATAAAATAATTACAAAATGACTACAAAATAAGTATGAACCTATGCTGTAAGATACTCTAATACAAGGTATTTGTCAAATTATTTGAAAAAATTTTTAAGAGTCTTTTTTTAGTAGCATCCTTTGAAGCTTGTTCTTTTTCTGATAAAACACCGGAATATACACCTTACGGAGGAATTTCCAACGTCGTAAAACATGGAAACTCAATTGTTCATTAATATAATACATTAAAGGAATGATATAGAGCGAGCCTAAGGTGCCAAAGAAAATCCCCCACATAATGGCTAAGGCTATAGGCGAAATAAAATGATCTAGAGAAAGCCCAAAACCATACGCTGCCGGAGCTAGCCCTGCAAAAGTAGATATGCTCGTAATAAATACCGGACGAAAACGGTCTTTTGAGCCACTCAGGATAACTTCTTTAAGGAGACGCTTTCTACTAACGCCAAAATTACTGGCAACTTTCTTGAAATCGGCTTCACGCTCTACCTTACGCCGATTGATGAATTCCACCAAAATCATCGAGACATTCACCACCAGGCCGCCAAAACCAATAATACCCATCAACGAAAATAATGAGAAAACAGCCCCATGTAAAATAAGAAAAGCTATGCAACCTAAGGTGCCTATTGGAATAGCAAAAACCACGATAAAAGGCTGCGTCAACCTATTAAATTGAATTACAAACAATAAATAAATAGCTAAAATAGAAAGAGTAAATATCGTAACCATCGTGACAAAGGTGTCTGCGGTCTCTTCGGCTTCTCCGCCAATTTCCAGCCATAGCCCGGGATACCTTTCACTAATATCGCTGTAAAGCACGGATAGTTTCTTATAAACTTCTTGGGAAGAGGTTTTTTCTAAATTGAAATGCCCCGAAATTGTGTTTATCGCCTCTCCGTTTTGGCGATAAATGGCTGCCGTACTAGATTTCGTTTCTAAGCGTACAATATCCTCAATATCAATATACTGCCCAAGAGAATTTCGCACATACAGATCTTGTATCGGGTTTTCATAATCAATACTCTGCTTATCTAAGCGAACACGGATTTCTACCTTCTGATCTTCTGTGTGGACATCTGCAATCAAAATTCCTTGAAAGGCCGCTCGCAAGGTCTCGGCAATGGCAATGGGCTGAACCTTCGCAAAATAGGCCCTGTCCTTCGGAATAACCTGATTCTCTAATCTGGATGTTCTAAGGTTACTATTTACCTCACTTAAGCCAAGCTCTTTTAAGTCTCTTTCTATCTCTTCAATTAAGACTTTTCGTTCTTCCTCATTTTCTCCATATACATTAATTTCTACAGGTTTTCCCGAGGGTGGCCCGCCAGTATCTATTGAAAAATCTAGCGAAATGAAAGTAATATCCCTTTCAAGAACCTTAGCAAAAATATAATCTTTGACCTCAGTAATAGTCATATCTCTATCGTCAAAGGGAGAGAGAATAAGCGAAATAGAAAACTTGCTTTCAATAAAGCCGCCAATAGTGCTCTTATACGATTTGATAACACCTGCCGGCAATGTTGTAATAATATCCTCTAGCTGACGAACACGTTCTTCGGTTTTATACAGGCTGGCATTTTCTTCAACCTCGCCATTTATCTCAATGAAAAAGGCCTGCTCTAAGGGGAAAAGCGCAAAGATGAAAAAATTAAAACATAGAATGCCAATAAGAGTGAAGCCCGTAAATATAGATACTAAACTTACATATGGGCGATGAAGAATTTTTTTTAATGTAAGAACATACAGGTTACGGAGTTTCTGCACAAAAGCATCTCCAATAGCTTTCTTCGAAGCAGTGGGATGGCTTGCAATATGAGACGGCAAGAAAATTCCTGCCTCTAATAAACTTCCAACAAGCATAAGCGTAACGATAATAGGTATTTCTACAATGAAAAGCCCAAGAACGCCCGGAAAGAAAAACATCGCGCTAAAGGCAACAAAGGTAGTAGTCTCGCTTAAAAGAAGTGGCACAAGTATACTTTTTAGCCCCTGAACAGAAGCCTCCACAGGACCAAGGCCTTGCTCGCGATAGACGTAAATTCGTTCACTAACAATAACAGCGCCATCTACAATAATGCCAATGGTAATAATAATGCCCATCAATGAAAGGCTATTTATCGAAATGTTAAAAATATACATCAAGATAAACGTGAAAAATAAAGCTATGGGAACACTCAATGCGGTAAAAAAAGCAATGCGAAAGTTTAAGAAAACAATAAGCGTAACAAACACCAAAAAGATGCCTAGCAAGGCACTTAGAAAGACTGTTTTCAGCCTCGTGCGCGTTTCGAAAGACTCATCTCCTAACACGATTATTCCTATGTCGCTGTCTGAGATTTCCTGCTCAAAACTCTCGATGGTGGCATACACACTATCCACCATATCAATGACATCATAAGAGGCAAGCTTGATAATTTCAAGACCAAAGCCCATATATCCATTATAACGCGTAAGCGTATTTTCTTCATCGCTAAGTTCCCAGCGAACATCGCCAAGATCTTGAATTCGCAAGATGGTGCCATCGTCTAGCCCCGTAGAGGTGCTGCGTACAATAATTGAGCCAATACGTTCTGGCGTTTCAAACTCTGAATACGTTGTGATGTTCTTTACATTTTGCTGAGAGCCGACTTTTCCAGCAAACAATCGTTTTTTCGAGGTTCTAATGGCATCGAACACATCAGACATCGCCACCGTGCTGTTTCGTAGTTTATCTCTATCAAGGAGTATTTGAATTTCTTTTTCAGGCACGTTAATCTCGTTAATTCGAGCAATGCCGGGAAGACGCTGTAAGCGTTTTTTTAGCTGTACAAGATGCTCTTTAACGTTAAGCAAATCCCCACTTTTTGAATACATGCCAAATTCAAAAGCACCAAAATTTTCGGACTTCACTTCGAAAATATAGGGGCGGTTTTTTACACTCTCTGGCAAGGATACCACCCTATCTACGGCGGTACGTATTTCTCGTTTTACCGATTCAATATCGCTTTCGTCATCAATAAAAACCTCTACCCGCGAAATGTTTTCCCGAGACAGCGAAGTGTATTTCTCGATGCCATTGACGCTATCTAATTCTTTCTCGATAGCTTGTGTTACATCTATATCTATTTCTTTAGGCGACCAACCGGGCGCTACCGTTGTGATAACTAACTGTTTTAAATCTACTTGTGGAAAGCTATAGCGCTTTAAGTTCCGCGCAGAAAAAACAAATCCTACGCAGACAAGCAGCAAGGCTATCCATTTAATCAATGGCCTATCAATAAAAAACTGTGCTGCGTTAACAATGAATTGTGTCAAAATGATTGAACCAGAACTAAGTCGTTCTTTGTTTTTTCTTTGGTTTTTTTAAAATAGGAAGGTAAATAGCTGAAACTAAGAATCTGCCATGCTAAGAGAGCTTGGCTGGTATAGTATAATATGGAACAAAAGAATTTGATGAACTTTGCTAATTTTCTGCTAATTTCTTATATGTTTTATGCATTAAGCCATAGCATTCGCTTAAACCGTAGTATGCCAGGGTCTGCTAAGAACATAAGCTGGTAAAATTTTTAGCTATTTTTTAGGCTGGCTACCCGTGGCAAAGAAAGATTCATGCCGTTTAAAAAGTCTTTTGTTAAAAGAGCTTTTTTGCCGGATCTTTGTAGTTTCAAAATTTCAATAGCTCCCTCTTGAAGGAGTAAGTAGAGCTTCTTCCCTTGCGTATGTGTTGTAAGCTGGTCCTTCCAAGTGAAAAGCGAGCCTCTTTCCAAGTTACTTTCCTTTGCAAAAGAAAACACTTCTGCTTCAGCCTTTTGGAGTTGCCACAGCAAGTATTTTTCTTCATCAATATAAAAAAAAACCCCCGGCCAAGGAGTATAGGCATGCAATTTACGCTGAATTTTTTCTGGAGAATCCTGAAGGCCTATCCAGCCAGCCTCTCGTTTAATTTTATAGCAATAGCTTACTTGCAGCTCATCTTGCCTGATAGCAGGCAAACTTTTATACTCGGAAAAAAAATGAACTAACAGCTGCTTGCTTAGCCCAAGTGCTACCTTTAAGGCCTGTTCATAAAACAAGTTTTGCAAAGAAAATGTTTTTGAAAGCAGGCTATCACCGGCATCTAACTTGGCTGTAATTTTTTGTATAGTTACGCCGCTTTTAGCATCTCCGCTCAAGATAGCCGCCTGCAGCGGCGAAGCCCCCCGATATTTAGGCAACAATGAAAAATGCACATTATACATTCCTTCGCTAGGAATTTCAAAAAACTTGCTTGGCAGCAAACTGCCATAGGCTACTATCAATCCAAAATCCACATTCAAATGCTTAAGGTATTCAATTTCTTTGCTATCAATATTCACTG
>JAUXHF010000137.1 GCA_030621685.1 Spirochaetota bacterium | reverse complement strand
TTTTCTTCGGTTGGCGGTATACCACGCTTTATCGAACGTGCTAAAGGCGCCTACGTCTATGATATTGAAGGCAAACAATATACCGATTACATCGCCTCTTGGGGGCCGATGATTTTAGGCCATGCCCCCGAAGTCGTGCGCCAAGCCCTCCAAGAAGCTATTGTGAAAGGTAGCAGTTTTGGAGCGCCTACCCTAGCCGAAACAGAACTCGCCAAACTCATCGTCTCCATACTTCCGGGTGTCCAGAAAATCCGCATGCTGAACTCTGGAACCGAGGCTCTTATGACAGCCTTGCGCCTGGCTCGCGGAGTTACCGGCAGAGATAAAATAGTGAAATTTGAAGGCTGTTACCATGGGCATAGCGATAGCTTCCTGCTTAAAGCTGGCTCTGGCCCCTTAACGCTGGGCATGGCTTCCAGCAAAGGCGTTCCTAAAGATGTCATCAAACATACGCTTGTTGCTAGCTACAATAATAGGGCAAGTGTAGAGGCCATTTTTGGCGAACATAGCAGCTCTATAGCAGCTATCGTGTTAGAACCCATTTGCGGCAACATGGGCGTTATTGCCGCAGAGAACGCTTTCCTAGATTGCGTTTTTGATTGTGCTAAAAAAGCCGGCGCGCTGGTTATTTTCGATGAGGTGATGACCGGGTTTCGTGTGGCCCTGGGCGGAGCCGCCCAGCTCTTCAAGCGAAAACCGGACATTTATTGCTTGGGCAAAATAATTGGCGGAGGCCTGCCCGCTGCTGCCATCGGCGCTAGCTCTTCGCTTATGCAAGCCTTAGCTCCCGAAGGCCCCGTTTATCAGGCTGGAACGCTCTCGGGCAACCCCTTAGCCGTAGCCGCAGGTCTTGCCACACTAAAATTTTTACAACAAAATGCCCAGCAAGTGTATCAGAAACTTGAGCGAATTGGTGCCAGAGTAGAATCTTCCTTGCTCGCCTCGCTCAAAAAACACGCTATCCCAGCAGTCGTCAATCGAGTCGGCTCTATGTTCACCGTGTTTTTTACTAACTTGCCTTCTGTTAACACCTATAACGATGTGCGCTCTATCGACACAAAACGTTACGCCCGCTTCTTTCATGCTATGCTGAAAAGAGGCCATGCCCTGCCCCCCTCAGCTTACGAGGCTTGTTTCCTTTCTCTAGCCCATAGCGATGAAGATATTAAACGTAGCATGCTGGCTTTCGATGAAAGCTTGGCCGAGATTTCTTAACTGCATTAAACATCCAAGCCGAAAAGTAGCCAAAAATAAAGAACAAGAATTTCAAGCCCAGTCCATTTCTCAAACAAAACACTGAAATATCTAAACAAAACACTGAAATACCTACTATATAAACATATAGCACACGTATGCATTATACTTAAGTCATATAATTAATTTTTAGAATTAAAATTAGGTTGAAGTAACTCCTATAAAACAGCCCAACAACATGAAAGCTCACAGTAAGCCCAATAACATGAAAGATCATATTAATCGTGCCAGTGACATTTTGCTTCGCATGGTTACGAAAGATAGAAAAAAAAACATTTCTAAACTAAAGCCTATTGATACATTAGATAAGCAAACTTTGAAAAACGTCGAGAAGATTTTTGACAAAAATCTTCAAGAAGTATTAAAATTACAAACTGTGCAAGCCGGGCTACATCGCTTTCGTAAAAAAATTGATAGCATGAATAAACATAAACGCTCTTAGCAAGTCTTGCCAAAACAAGCTCATTCGCCTTATTTCCTGCCAAAGCTCTTCTTATCTTCTTATCTTCTTATCTTCTTAGATTCCTGTTACAAACTAATAACATGAATATAGCCTAAGATGAAGCTTCTTGTTACACAGCGTAGCGTATCAACGCTCCTAGAAAAACATAGGCTGTTAGATGCTTGGTTTCCTTTCCGATACTCGCTAAACACTCATTCTGGATGCTTAGGCTCCTGCTTGTACTGCCCTGTTAATTTCAGGCAGCCTGCCGGTGATGGGGCTACTCTCGTAAAGGAAATCTCTCTTAAAAAAAACATCGCTAGCCTTTTGCAGCATGACCTGCATGTACTTTCAAAGCAGCTTCAGCGCCTAAAAGAACAATCTTTGAAGCCCTTGAAAGCTGCGTATTCTATGCATCGGCTTATTGGCATAGGGGGCGGCTATAACGATTTTCTTGACCCTAGCCTGCCAGAAAACATGCCTCTTGAAGTCTTAGCAACCATAATCAAAAACACACACCGTCCTTTTATTTTAACCAAATGGCCTAGGCGACTACTCGCTTATCATGCTTCTCTGCTAGCGCTTACTGCAAAACTCCATAAGGAAAACACTCATCATAACAACACTCATAATTTAAAGCAAGGCTATACAAAGGCAGAGCAAAGGCTACCGCTTGTCCTCGTTTCTTTTTCAACAACAAACAACAAACTTTCCAAGCAAATTGAAGCTACTACACCCAGCTCTGACGATAGGCTAAGCGCCATAGCGGCTTTACGAGAGAAAGGCTATACTGTAGCTGCCATACTAAGCCCTCTTCTTGGCATGGCAGCTACGACCAGTGCCAAAGATTTCGCCGATGCCGGCTGTGATTTTGTGCTCTTTGCTGGCATGCATGGCAGCTTGAAGCCTGCCCTCTTAGAAATTCTGCAACTGCCTAAACTACCAGATCATCTGAATGCCGCCTTGCCAGATTCTAAGCAGCTTAGCCTAAAAGCCATGCAGCTCTTTTACGCTGAACTACAAAGCCAAAAACTCCGCATATTCATGCCAAGAAGCATCTTTCAAAGCATGCTCAGCATGAAAGACAGCTTAGCTGTACTCTTTGCCCAGCTATATTATAAAAACCTCTATACCCAAGATCCAAGGCAAAATAAAAACCTAGCCGACTCAGCATTCAGGCTGGCAGCCTACAGGCTTTCGCTGATGAGCGAACTTGAATTTGCCAGCCGCTTAGAGCGGCACAGTTTCCAAGAAATTAAGGGCTTTAGCAGCAAAATTAGCAGAATTATTGAGCTGGCTGCCTTGCAAGCTGATTTCAGCCCTTTCGACAAAGTCTCATGAACACTTTTTGCTTGCAAATTATAAAGAATTTCAGTTTATTTGTAGGAATTTCAGAAAATTTCTACTCTTTCATTTCTTTTATTTCGTTAAAACTAACAAAGCACTTCATACTCTATTTCTGTGTTTTGTATACTTGAAACCTAAAGGTTATTTATTTTATCTTATATATTTAGGTATTAAAAAAACTGTCAATGTTTTTATAACATTTAAAATATAGGAATTATCTATACTTCTCTTGAATAAGCTAGTATAATTATACGTAACGAATATGCCATGGCTACAGAAATATAAAGAACTCACAAGCTTACTATATTCATTTTATAAAAACTAAAAAAGCCGATACTGCAAGAGAGATAGCAACTATATTCAAATTCAAATTTATGCAGAAGCAACAAAAAGAAAGCAGCAATATACAAAGAAGAGATAAAATGCTCTAGCAAGGAAGGATATTAGCATGACAGAAGAACCTGAAAACAATATTCTCAGAAAAGCCCTAAACCATACTCAAATATATTCTATACCCAAGAAAAAGGTAGCTACCTTTCATCCTTCGGTGTATACATATTACATGGCCACCAAAAAAAGCTACAAAGAAACATGGGTTCGAGAGGGCATTTTAGAACTGAAAACAGCCAACATCGTTACTCCCTCTACCTCGCTCCATGATGTTTTTGATGGCTTTCCCAGCAAAACGCATGGTTATATCAAAGAGATACTTAAAGGAAAAAGCCAGAAAGAGAATTTGAATTTAGCGATTATCGAATATCGAATTCGCAACATCAGCCGTGAGAAGTGGGTGGAAAAAGCACCGCTTTATATCACAATTAAGCGCATGAAAGAAATGACGGCCAAAGACAAAGATGCCATTTTGCTTTCCGGCCTCCATGAAATGTGGATGGTCTCCTTATTAAAAGCCTGTTTCACTATTATTGATGAATCCATTTCTGATAACTACGCTGAAATTGAAGAATGTGGTTTCTTAGATAAAGATGGCATTCCGCCAGCGATATATAGGGAAATAGAAGGCTTTTTCAGCTCTGCTAAAAAAAACAAAAGCCATATTTCCCAGCTAGGCGATATTCTCGTCAAGCATAATTTGTTTGAACGTTACGAGAACAGGTTTTTTTCTCTTATGGAAAGCCACCGCTAAATTTTTATTAAAGACTTTCCTAGAACTAACCAAAATGGCAGGCTGCCCTGCCGTATGCTACACTCTAATTAACAGCATACTTAATAGCTCAATATTATGTTGCTTCGTATTATTGATTTTTTAATATTGGAAGCAGAGGCAGGGGGTGATGTGATTACTCCCTCGCTTAGTTTTAATATTGTTTTTATGCTTTTAGTTTCATCTGTTAAAAACCGAAGCGAATGCCCGTGTCATTCTAATTAAAAACAAAATTTTTTATTTTATATTTCTAATAGAGTAGCTATCTTTGCAAGAAGAATTTTGAATGCTGTTTTGATTCCTATGAAAATTTTTATTTTTTCATTGCTAGGCCTGTTTTTCGGCCTTCCCGGACTTTCTCATCTAGCCTTGCATGGCGCCAGCACCGTGCTAGATACCAAGAGTGTTTATGAGCAAATTCAAAAGTTTAATGAGCAATTTATGCCAGAGAGTTTTCAGGTAGAATTAACATCCTTACTTATTAAGAGCCAGCTGAAAAACATACCGAAAGAGATGGTTGATTTCGACAAGAAGCCGCGCTTACTCCTGCTTTTCAAACGAGGCCGAAGCCCTAGGCTTAAAGTACAGCATGTCAATTCTTTCTACGTAAATTTTTTCTCTCCTTACGAAAAGCTTATTAGCTTCTCCGGCTTATTTTTGGGGGTTGACCGCTACAACAGTTACGAAAAGCTTCACATGTTTTTTATTTTTAAAGCTAAGCAGCAAGGCGATAAATTCATCATCTCGGCCAGAGAGCGCGGCGCACTTTCTGGTGATTACGCCGAATATGTTTTTAGCCAATCTTTAAAACTTATCTCTGCAAAATTTTACGAAGCCGGCATCCTCGGTGCAGAGACACATTTCTTCTTCAAAGAAGAAAATTCTAAACGTTATCCCTATCGCATAACGGCTGATATTTTTGAAAAGGGGAATTTGCTCGATCATACGAGCTCTGACGAAAAAGAAAGTAACACGAAACTTATTATCAACTTTAAAAATTATAATTTTACTGACATAGAAGAATCTAACTTTGATTTTTAAATTTTCTTTTGTTCGGCAAAAAGCTGCAAGCTGCTAAGCGCTATTGAATTTTTTACTCTAGCTGCCCAAGCAATTTAGAAATTTGGCTTGAATAACTAAAAAAACAACCTTGGCCTTTAGCATGAAAAATAAAAAAAATAGAGCCATTCCTCCGCAGCAACCCGTTCTAAAAAAACAAGCCAAGTCGCCTTTAAACTCCCAGCCAAAATTATTGGCTCGTAACAAAAAGGCCTTTTTCAATTACACCGTACTCGATAGCCTAGAAGCCGGTATAATATTATCTGGCAGTGAAATAAAATCGGCAAGGTTATCGGGCATCAACCTAAGTGGTAGTTATGCTAGAATTACGGCTACCGGTCAAGTTCTTCTTCTTAACATGCACATAAAACCCTACCTTCATGCTAATAAAGTTTTTTCAGAAAATGA